>JAICEH010000174.1 GCA_025924275.1 Gemmatimonadales bacterium
GCTGGGCGAGGCCTTCCTGCAGCACGGCTCGGTCCTGCTCGAGGATGACCAGTCGCTCGTGGCGACGGTCGCGCGGGACCCGGGGCCCCCCGGCGACGAGGCGCCCCTCGCGCGCGTGCTCGGGCGCCCCGTGGCGTGGGCCGACGCGGCAACCGCCGCCGCGGAGGCGTTCGCCGAGTGGGCCGGGACGCCAGCGGTCCCGTGGCGCGACGCCACGCATGCGGCCTTCCTCGCCGCCGCCACCGCCCACGAGCCGAGGTTCCGCTCCGCCGAGTGGACCTGGCGGCGCTGACGCACGCGTCACCGGGCCTTCGCCGATCCACTCGGCCGGTCTTATATATGGGGCGTCCCCGCCGACGGAGTCCCACCCGAATGAGCCGAGCCCGCGTCCCGCTCGCGTCGAGCTTCCTCGCCCTCGCCCGGGTTGCCGCCATCCTGCTCCCGGGGGTGCTGCCCGCCGGCGGCCTCGCGGCCCAGCAGGATGTCCCCGGGGCGGTGGTGATCGTCATCGGTCGCGACCCGGTGACCCCGGTCCCCACGCTCACCCGAAGCTCCGCGGATCTCGACGTCGCCAACCAGCTCTTCCTCCGGCTCGCCCGGCTCGCGCCCGGCCTCCGCACCTGGGGCGACTCGGGGTTCGTGCCCGAGCTGGCCCGGCGCTGGAGCCGGCGCGACTCCGTGACCCTCGCCTTCGACCTCGATGCCCGGGCGCGGTGGCACGACGGACGACCGGTCGTCGCCAACGACGTGGTGCTGACCCTCGACCGCGCGAGGAACCCCGCCACCGGCGGGCGGCACGCGGCCCAGCTCTCGGAGATCGCCTCGGTCAAGGCGGAGGGAAGCCGGCGGGTCGTCGTCACCTTCCGCCGGTCCTACGCCGAGCAGCTCTACGACGTCGTCTTCCCCGTCCCCCCGTTGCCGGCGCACCTGGTCGGGGCCATCCCGGCCGAGAGCCTCGAGGCGTCGCCGTTCGTCCGCCAGCCGGTGGGCAACGGCCCCTACCGCTGGGTGCGGAGCGTGCCGGGCCAGCTGGTCGAGCTCGAGGCGGTGCGAGGCCATTTCCTCGGCACGCCGGGGGTCCGGCGGGTGGTGTTCCGCATCGTGCCCGACGCCGACGCGCGGCTCAACCTCCTGCTCTCGGGAGACGGCGACGCGCAGGAGGCGGTGTCGCCGCCGGTGGCGAACCTCGAGCGGATCCGCGCCGCCGGGCACCTGCGCGAAGTGCCGGTGGCGAGCGGCCTGCTGGGCTACGTCCTGTTCAATTTCGCGGACCCGGCCGACAGCGCCCGTGCCCGGCCGCACCCCATCCTGGGCGACCCGCGCGTCCGCCGGGCGCTGGTGCGGGCGCTCGACCGCACCCGGATGGTGCGCTCGGTGTTCGGCCCGTACGCCGCCGTCCCGGAGGGGCCCACCAGCCAGCTCTGGTGGATCCGCTCGCTGGCACCGGCACCTCTCGCCCCGGACACCGCGGCGGCCCGCCAGCTGCTGGCCGACGCGGGCTGGCGCGACACCGACGGCGACGGCGTGCTCGACCGGGACGGCCGGCCGCTCCGCCTGCGGCTCAACGTCCCCGCCCCGAGCCCGCCCCGACGCCTGATCGCGCTCCAGATGCAGGAGCAGCTCCGGCCCCTCGGCGTGCAGCTGGAGGTGAACGTGGTCGAGGGCGGCGTGTTCATGCAGCGGCGGAACGCCGGCGACTTCGACCTCGACTTCGGCGGGGCCGTCCAGGAGCCGAGCCCGTCGGGCATCGTGAACAGCTGGTCCTGCGCCAACGCCGGCAAGCCGGACGGCAACGTGGGCCGCTATTGCGACCCGGGGGTGGACTCGCTGGTGAGTCTCGCCCGCTTCACCGGCGGCGACCCGGCCCCCTACTGGCGCGAGGCGCTCGCGCGGATCCAGCGGGACGCCCCGGCCATCTTCCTCTACGCGCCGGCCACCGCCTTCGCCGTCTCCACCCGCTACCGGAACGCGACGCTTCGCCCCGACTCGCCCTGGGGCGACCTCTACCGCTGGAGCGTGGATCCGGCGCGTGCTCTCCCGCGGGACCGCCCCGGCCGCTGACGTGACGCGCTGGGCGGCCGGCCGGCTGGCGCAGGGGGTCCTGACGGTGGCGCTGGCCGCCGTCCTGGCATTTGTCCTCATGCGCCTCGCCCCGGGTGACCCCCTCGCCGCGCTGGGCGAGGACCGACCCCTCACCGCCGAGGCCCGGGCGCAGCTCGAGGCGCGCTTCGGGCTCGACCGGCCGGCGGCCGCCCAGTTCGCCGCTTGGGCCACGGCCCTCCTCCGGGGCGACCTCGGGACCTCGATCGCCACCGGCCAGCCGGTCGCCGGCCTGCTGCTCGCCCGGCTGCCGGCGAGCCTGCTGCTCGGCGGCACGGTCCTGCTGCTCACCTTCGGGCTCGGCATCCCGCTCGGGGTACTGCAGGCGCGGCACCCCGGCTCCCTCGTCGACCGGCTGCTCGGCGGGCTCTCGCTCACCGCGTGGTCGGTGCCGGCGTTCTGGCTCGGGCTGGTCCTCGCCGCCCTCGTCGCGGTGCGCTGGCGGCTCCTCCCCGCCGCCGGGATGGCCGATCCCCTGCTCGATCCCGCGGCACCCTGGGCGGTCCGCGCGGCCGACGTGGGCCGCCACCTCGTGCTGCCCGCGGTCACGCTTACCGTCGTGAGCATCGCCGCGGTGATGCGCTACCAGCGGGCCGCGATGCGGTCCGCCCTCGCGCTCCCGTCGGTGCTGGCTGCGAGGGCGCGCGGCCTGCCGGAGCGCCGGGTCGTCTGGGGCCACGCCTGGCGGAACGCCCTCGGGCCGGTGATCGCCCTCCTGGGCCTCTGGCTGCCGCTCCTCGTCACCGGAGCCGTGTTCGTGGAGTACGTTTTCGACTGGCCGGGGCTGGGCCAGCTGGCCGCCGCCGCGGTGGCGGCGCGGGACTACCCCGTGGTGATGGGGGTGACGCTGGTGGTGGCCGCCACCACCGTGGCCGGCAACGTGGTGGCGGACCTGCTCCACGTGGCCGCCGACCCCCGCCTGCGCGGATGACGGCGGGCAGCCCGTTCGGGCGCGCCTTGTGCACCCCCGGTGCCCGCGCCGGGCTCGCCCTGCTCGCGCTGCTCGTCCTCGCGGCGCTCGCCGGCCCCGCCCTGCTGCCGGACCCCACGGCGCAGCCCGACGTCCTCGGCGGCGCCGGACTGCCGCCCGGCACCACCCATCCCCTGGGCACCGACCAGTTGAGCCGCGACGTCCTCGCGCGGCTGGTGTCCGGCGCGCGGATCTCCCTCACGGTCGCGCTCCTCTCCGTGGCGCTGGCCGTGACCATCGGCACCCTCGTCGGCCTCCTGGCGGGCTACGCGGGCGGCTGGGTCGACGCCGTCCTGATGCGGCTCGTCGATGCCGCGCTCGCCATCCCGCGCCTCTTCCTCCTCCTGCTCCTCCTCGCCGCGTGGGACCGGATCCCGCTCTGGGCCCTGGTGGTGACGATCGGGGCGACCGGGTGGCTGGCCACGAGCCGGGTGGTCCGGGCGGAGGTACGCCGGCTCGCGACGGAACCATTCGTGCTCGGCGCCGAGGCGCTCGGCGCGGGACCGATGCGGGTCGCCTTCCGCCACCTGCTCCCCAATGCGCTCGGGCCGGTGCTGGTCTCGGCCACCCTCGGCGTCGGCAACGTGATCCTGCTCGAAGCCGGGCTCTCGTTCCTGGGCCTCGGGGTGCAGCCCCCCAAGCCCTCCTGGGGTGGGATGATCTTCGACGCGCGGGAGACGATGCACGCCGCGCCCTGGACGATGCTTGCACCGGGGATCGCGATTGCGGTCACGGTCCTGGCGGTGAACCTCGTGGGCGAGGCGTTGCGCCGCGCCACGGAGCAGGGCTCGTGACCGCGCTCGAGGCCCGCGACCTCGTGGTGGAGTTCCCCGCCCGCGGGTCCGGCTACCGCCCCGTGGACGGGGTGTCGTTCGCCGTCGCGCCCGGCGAGGCCCTGGCACTGGTCGGCGAGTCCGGCTCCGGGAAGAGCCTGACCGCGCTCGCGCTGCTGGGGCTGGTGCCGGAGCAGGGCCGGATCACCGCCGGGTCGGTCCTGCTCGACGGCGCCGACCTGCTCGCCCTGCCGGAGCGGCAGCGCCGCGGGATGCGGGGTCGCCGGATCGGCTACGTACCGCAGGAGGCGGGGAGCGCCCTCGATCCGGTGCTCACGATCGGCGCCCAGTTGACCGAGGCCCTCGGCGTGCACCTGGGGCTCCGCGGAGCGGCGGCCGCCACCCGCGCCGCCGCGCTGCTCGCCGAGGTCGGCCTCGCCGGGCCGTCGGCGCTCCTCGGGCGCCACCCGCACGAACTGAGTGGAGGCATGCGCCAGCGGGTGCTCATCGCCCTGGCCCTGGCCGGCGAGCCGGCAGTGCTCCTCGCCGACGAGCCAACCACCTCGCTCGACGTGACCGTGCAGGCGAACGTCCTCGACCTGCTCGACCGGCTCCGGCGTGACCGCGGGATGGGCCTGCTCCTGGTCACCCACGACCTCGGCCTGGTCGCGGGGCACGCCGACCGGGTCCTCGTGATGTACGCCGGCCGGATCGTCGAGGAGGCACCGGTCGAGAGCATCTTCCGCAACCCCTCGCACCCCTACACCCAGGCACTCCTCGCTGCCGCGCCGCGACTGGACGGGCCGGCGTCCCCACCGCAGCCGATTCCCGGGGCGGTGCCCGATCCCTCGGCCTGGCCCTCCGGCTGCCGCTTCCATCCCCGCTGTCCACAGGCCATGCCCATCTGCAGGGCCGAA
>JAICEH010000175.1 GCA_025924275.1 Gemmatimonadales bacterium
GACGCTCGCCGACCGGGTCGGACCGGTGCCGGTGGTGACGGGGGCGGGACTCCTCTTCGCCCTGCTGCTGCTCCTGCTCGGCGGGGCGGGGAGTGCCGGCGCGGCAGTGGCGGCCTTCCTCGCCCTCGGCGTCGCCACGGCGCTCTCCGAGCCGGCGGAGCGGGCGCTGGTGGCGGGATTCGGCGGGGCGATCGGCAGCGGCCGCGCCTTCGGCGGGTACCACGCGCTCACCGGGCTCGCCGCCCTCCCGGCGGCCCTGCTGTTCGGCGCGCTCTACCAGCGGGCGGGTGCGGCGGCGGCGCTGGGCGCGAGTGCGGGGGCGGTGGCGGTCGTTGCGGTGGCGGTGGCGGTGATGGTGCGGCGCGCGTGACCGGCGCCGTTCCCTCAATCCGACGTTCCGCCATCCCGCCGCCACTGGCCCCATCCCTCAATCTGTCGTATCGTAGCCGACCCCCCCGCCCTCGGGACCCGGTCCGATGACCCACGCCCACCTCCCGGTGGTCCGGCCGTTCCGGACCAGCCGGCCCGACGCCTGGTGGCTCCAGCCGCTCGCCGTCTTCCTGGTGCTGGGCGGCTTCATCGTCTACGCCACCTGGGCCGCGTTGCAGAACGCGCACTACACCTTCGGCCCCTACCTCTCGCCGCTCTACTCCCCGGAGATCTTCGGCAGCTCGCCCCACGCGCTCCTCGGGCCGAAGCCGGCGTGGTGGCCGGGCTGGCTCCCCTTCTCCCCCGCCATCCTGATCCTCTGGGCGCCGGGCGGCTTCCGGGTCACGTGCTACTACTATCGCGGCGCCTACTACAAGGCGTTCTGGGCCGACCCGCCGGCCTGTGCGGTGGGCGAGCCGCGCACCAGCTACCGGGGCGAGCAGTCGCTGCCGCTGGTGCTGCAGAACATCCACCGCTACTTCCTGCTGCTCGCGGTGATCGTGATCGGGGTGCTGCTGCTGGACTCGTGGAACTCCTTCCGGTTCACCGACGCCTCGGGCGCCACCTCCTTCGGCATCGGGGTGGGGAGCCTGGTGATCACGCTCAACGCCGTCTGCCTCGCGGGCTACACCTTCGGCTGCCACTCCTTCCGCCACGTGGCGGGGGGGATGCTGGACCGGCTCGCCGGCCACCTGGTGCGGAAGGCGGCCTACGACTGCGCGAGCTGCCTCAACCGGGCGCACGGCCGCTGGGCCTGGGCCAGCCTCCTCACCGTGGCGGGGAGCGACCTCTACGTGCGGCTCTGCTCGATGGGCGTCCTCACCGACTGGAGGATCCTCTGATGGATCACCAGGCGGTGGAGCACGACGTCCTGGTGATCGGCGCCGGCGGCGCCGGGCTCCGCGCGGCGATCGAGGCCGCGGCGGCCGGCGCCTCGGTGGGGCTGGTGTGCAAGTCGCTCCTGGGCAAGGCGCACACGGTGATGGCGGAGGGCGGCGTGGCCGCGGCGCTCGCCAACGTGGACGACCGCGACGACTGGCGGGTCCACTTCGCCGACACGATGCGGGGCGGGCAGTACGTCAACAACTGGCGGATGGCGGAGCTGCACGCGCGGGAGGCGCCGGCGCGGGTGCGGGAGCTCGAGGCCTGGGGCGCGCTGTTCGACCGGACGCCCGACGGCCGCATCCTGCAGCGGAACTTCGGGGGGCACCGCTATCCCCGGCTGGCCCACGTGGGCGACCGCACCGGGCTGGAGATGATCCGGACCCTGCAGGACCACGGGGTCCACCAGGGGATGGACGTGCACATGGAGTGCACCATCCTCACCCTGCTCACCGACGGTGGCCGGGTGGCGGGCGCCTTCGGGTACGACCGGGAGCGGGGCCGCTTCCGGCTCTTCCGGGCGCGGGCGGTGGTGCTCGCCACCGGCGGGATCGGGCGGGCCTACCGGATCACCAGCAACTCCTGGGAATACACCGGCGACGGGCACGCGCTGGCCTACGACGCGGGCGCCGAGCTGCAGGACATGGAGTTCGTCCAGTTCCACCCGACCGGGATGGTGTGGCCGCCGAGCGTGCGCGGCATCCTGGTGACCGAGGGGGTGCGGGGCGAGGGCGGGGTGCTGCGGAACAGCGAGGGCCGCCGCTTCATGTTCGACGACATCCCGGAGAACTACCGGGCCCAGACCGCGGCGAGCGAGGAGGAGGGCTGGCGGTACACCCAGGGCGACCGGGACGCGCGGCGCCCGCCCGAGCTCCTCACCCGGGACCACGTGGCGCGCTGCATCCTGCGCGAGGTGCGGGAGGGCCGGGGGAGCCCGCACGGGGGGGTGTACCTCGACATCGCCTGGATCCGCGAGCGGCTGCCCGGCGCCGCCGAGCACATCCGGCGGAAGCTCCCCTCGATGTACCACCAGTTCAAGGAGCTGGCCGGGATCGACATCACCACCACGCCGATGGAGGTGGGCCCCACCACGCACTACATCATGGGCGGCATCCGGGTGGACGGCGACAGCCAGATGTCCACGCTCCCGGGCCTCTTCGCCGCGGGGGAATGCGCCGCCGGGCTGCACGGGGCCAACCGGCTGGGCGGCAACTCGCTCTCCGACCTGCTGGTGTTCGGCAAGCGCGCCGGGGAGCACGCGGCGGCGTGGGCCGGGGCGCACCCGCCGGCGCCGATCGGCCCGGACCAGGTGGAGGCGGCGGCCCGGCGGGCCCTCGAGCCGTTCGACCGGGCGGGCTCGGGCGACGCGGAGTCGCCCTACCGGCTGCAGCAGGAGCTGCAGGGGATGATGCAGGACGAGGTCGGGATCGTGCGCACCGAGGGGCAGATGCGGCGGGCGCTCGAGGGCCTGGCGGCCCTCCGCCGCCGGGCCGCGCGGGTGGCGGTGGAGGGGCACCGGGAGTACAACCCGGGGTGGCACGCGGCGCTCGACCTGGCGAACCTGTTCACGGTGTCGGAGGCGGTGGCGCGCTCGGCGCTGGAGCGGGAGGAGAGCCGCGGCGGCCACTTCCGGGACGACCGGCCGGAGAAGACCGCCGAAGGAGCCACCTTCAACGTGGTGGTGCGGCGGGGTGCGGACGGCGGGATGGAGGTGATCCGCCGGCCGGTGGCGCCGATGCCGCAGGAACTCCAGGAGGTGATCGATGCCAATGCCTGACGCGCGACCCGCGACGCGCGCCTCGTGACCACCCGGCCCTTCCGCATCTTCCGCGGCGCCTCCGGCGCGGGCGCCCTCCGGGAGTACGCCACCGAGGTCTCCGAGGGGATGGTGGTGCTGGACGCGGTGCACCAGATCCAGGCGGAGTCGGCCGGCGACCTGGCGGTGCGCTGGAACTGCAAGGCGGGGAAGTGCGGCTCCTGCTCGGCGGAGGTGAACGGGGTGCCGCGGCTCCTGTGCATGACCCGGCTGGAGGATCTGCCGGCGGACCGTCCGGTGACCATCGAGCCGATGCGGGCCTTCCCGCACGTGCGCGACCTGGTGACCGACGTCTCGTGGAACTACGAGGTGAAGCGGCAGATCACCCCGTTCACCCCACGCCCGCCGGACGCGCCGGACGGCACCTGGCGGATGCAGCAGTCGGACGTGGACCGGGTGCAGGAGTTCCGCAAGTGCATCGAGTGCTTCCTCTGCCAGGACACCTGCCACGTGCTCCGGGACCACCGGCTGCACGAGGCGTTCGTGGGCCCGCGGTTCCTGGTGCACGCGGCGGCGCTGGAGATGCACCCGCTGGACGTGGCCGACCGCACCGCGGACCTGCGGAAGGCGCACGGCATCGGCTACTGCAACATCACCAAGTGCTGCACCACCGTCTGCCCCGAGGGCATCCGGATCACGGACAACGCCATCATCCCGCTCAAGGAGCGGGTGGTGGACGCGCTCTGGGACCCGGTGGCCGGGCTGGCGCGGCTGGTGCGGCGGCGGACCTGACCGAGGGAGGTCGCGATGGCCACGCTCAAGCGGATCAGCGCCGAGGGGGTGCCCGCGGCGATGGCGAAGGCGGAGCGCTACCGGCTGCTCAGCCAGCCGTGGGCGGCGGAGAGCATCTGCCTGGACGTGCTGGAGGTGCAGCCGGGGAGCCAGGACGCGGTGGTGCTGCTGCTCTTGAGCCTCAGCGACCAGTTCGGGCGGGAGGCGGGGGCGCCAGCGCGGGCCCGGGAGGCGCTGGAGCGGCTCACCGACCCGTACCGGCGGGCGTACTACGCGGGGGTGATCGCCGAGCGGCGCGCGGCGGCGGCCCTGCACGCCGGGGGCCCGGGAAGCGGGGCGGTGGCGTGGGGGCTCTTGCAGGAGGCGATGCAGCACTACGCGGCGGCGGAGGCGAAGCGGCCGGCGGGGAACGACGAGACCCTCCTCCGGTGGAACACCTGCCAGCGGCTGCTGGCCAAGCACCCGGAGCTGGCGCCGGAGACCGCGGAGCAGGGGGTGGGGGTGGCGGGGGAGTAGGCGGGGAGGGGGAGAGGGGCCAGCGGGTTCTTCGACTGTCGGACAGGGCCGCGCGGCTCCCCCTGCCGGCCCTCCGGCGATGCCGGGCGTCGCCTTCGGCACGGAGGCCGCCTTGTAGCCCTGCAAGTAGCTGGGACGTCGACTAGCCGTGCGGTGCACTCCCCGCCGGCCGTTCCCCACCCGCCCCCACCTCCGTCACCCCCCCGGACACGATGAACGCCATCACCTCGCTGCTGGCGAGCGCCACGTCCTCGATCCGGTCCCTGGGCACGATCACCGTCTGGCCCGCGAAGTTGTAGCTCTGCGGCAGGTAAACGGCGACCTGGCCGGGCACGCCCACCACCGCC
>JAICEH010000176.1 GCA_025924275.1 Gemmatimonadales bacterium
CGAAGGGCGCGCCCCGGGTGCGACGGCGGGCCCAACATCACGGGTGGTGGGAAGGAGGGAGGAACCGATTTCGCGCCGGAGGGAGCGGGGAACGACGGGGGGACCAGCGAACCGCGGGAGGCGACGAGCGCGGCGGGGAGGTGGGGAGGTGGGGAGGTGGGGACCGTTCCCCGCTCCCCGCTCCCCGCTCCCCGCGGTCTAGAACTCCATCCCCTGGATCTTCTTCTGCGCCAGCCGGAGCGGGATGAGCGTCGCCGCGAGGCACACCACGGCCACCAGGCCCAGTGGAAGCGCCAGCGCGGTCGGCGGGATCCCCGGCCCGCCGAAGTAGAGGCTCCGGAGGTGGCCCACCACCGGCCACGCCTCCAGCGTGATTACGGCGCCGAGCAGGACCACCGAGGCCATCATGTAGAGCAGCCCGCCGAAGCTCGTGGCGATCTGGGCGGCGTTCTCGGTCTCGAACTGCGGGTAGTACGCCCCGAAGGCGAGGGCCATCGAGCTGAGCGCCAGGGTGAGCAGGGTGATGGTGCCGACGTTCAGGGCCATCACGAACGGGCTGGCCTGGAGCAGCATGCTGGTGGTGAATGCGATGCCCAGCGCCAGCACCAGCAGCGGGACGGTCCCGATCCAGTACTTGCTCCACAGCATCGCGCGGAGGTCCAGGGGGCTCGACCGGAGCAGCCACATCTGACGGCCCTCGAGCGAGACGGCCGGCAGGATGAGGCGGGCCGCCACCCCGGCCAGCACGAAGCCCGCCAGTGCCTGGTTGAGGAACACCACGAAGGTGATCAGGAAGGCCGGCACCCGCTCCCCGGTGTAGAGCGGGAGCGCCCGCACGTTGAAGACGAACACCAGCACGATGACGCCCAGGAGGATCAGCTGGCTCCACTGGGTCGTGTCCCGGAAGAAGATCCGGAAGTCCTTGAGGAGGAACTCCCGCCGGGAGGGCGGCATCCAGCCGAGGAGGCGGCGCGACATCGCGTCCCACGAGGCGCGGCGGGTCCGCCGGCCCGCACCCTCCAGCGCCTTGGAGAACCCCGAGGCATAGAGCCGCCGGTGCAGCGCGGCGCCGAAGACGACCATCGCCCCGGCGGTGGACCAGAGCAGCATCACCGGGAGCGGATCGCGGACCCGCTCGAGCCAGTTCATCAGCATCCGGCTCACCCACTCGCTCGGCAGCAGCGGGTGGGTGGGGGTCCGCAGCAGGGTGATGAAGTCGAGCAGGTTGCGGAAGCCCTCCGGGCGGGCGAGCTGCTCCGGCTGGATGACCCGGAGCAGCACCACCACGATCACCGCTGCGCCGAGGGCGGCGAGGCTGAGGAGGTCACGCGCGCGTTCGGCCTGGAAGACGTTCACCAGGAGCAGGGTGAGCGCCGCGCCGATCGCCGCCGGGATCAGGGCGAACGGCACCAGGGCCGCCAGGGCCACGAAGGGGAACAGCGGTCCGCCGTCGTACACCACGCCGTAGGCGGCGAGGAGCGGGGCCGCGAGGAGGCCCACCATCCAGGAGGAGTGGAGGGCGGTCTCCGCGAGCTTCGCCAGGTACAGGGTGAGCCAGTCGAGCGGGGCCGCCACCACGAGATCGAGGTCCTTCGCCAGGAAGAACGTCGAGAGCGCGGTGATGACGTTCGAGAGCAGCAGGATGAGCAGGAAGGCCAGCAGGGCCACGCTCAGGATCTTGGCGGCGAGGAGGCTCCCGATCTCCTCGACCCCCCGGAAGTAGCGCAGGACCCGGTAGAGCACGCCGAAGGCCGCCACCCAGAACCCGAACCCCAGGACCGCGAGCAGCAGGACCCGCGTCCCGCCGCCGGACTCCTCCCGCCGCATCCGCACCAGCGCGGTGCGCCACTTGGGCTCGAGCAGGCGCGCGACGCCCGCCGGCCGGAGCCGCGGCGCGGCGGCCGCCGGGGCGGTCACGCCTCCAGCACCGCGTCGAGCGACTCGACCGGGGCCGCCCCGGTCAGCTTGAGGAACATCTCCTCGAGGCTCGAGCCGGTGCTGGCCGTCTGCTGCCGGAGCTCGTCCAGGGTCCCGCACGCGGCGAACCGGCCGCCCAGAATGATCCCGATCCGGTCGCACATCGCCTCGGCCACCTCGAGCGTGTGCGTGCTCATCAGCACCGTGCCGCCCCGGTCCACGAACCGGCGGAGCAGGTCCTTGAGCAGCCGCGCGCTGCGCGGGTCCAGGCCGACCATCGGCTCGTCCACCACGATCACCTCGGGCCGGTGCACCAGGGCGCTCGCGATGAGGAGCTTCTGGCGCATCCCGTGGCTGTAGGACTCGGTCAGCTCGTCCCGCCAGGGATCCAGCTCGAAGAGCTCGAGGAGCTCGCCGAGCCGGTGTTCCACCCCGGGCCCGGTCTGGCCGTAGAGCGCCGCCACGAAGCGGAGGAACTCCGCCCCCGTCACCTTGCCGTAGACGTAGGGCCGGTCCGGGATGAAGCCGAGCTTGGCCTTGGCCGCCGTCGGATTCGCCTGCACGTCCTCCCCGCCGACGGTCACCCGGCCGGAGGTGGGACGGAGGATGCCCGCGATCATCCGGAGCGTGGTCGTCTTGCCCGCCCCGTTGGGGCCCAGGAAGCCGAACAGCTCGCCGCGGTGCACGCCGAGGTCGAGTGCATCCACGGCGGTGAAGTTGCCGTACCGTTTGGTGAGCGCTTCGAGTCGGATCATCGGCCGGGTTCGACGTGGATGACGCGCGGGCGGATCCGCCCGATCAGCGGGACCAGGGCGAGCGGATCCCCGCCGGTCCCGGTGGCGAGGCGCAGCCGGCTGCCGTCGGCGGGGAACTGGCCCAGCGCCGGGTCCACCGGCAGCCAGCCGCCCGCCAGCCGCACCTCCGCCCAGCCGTGATAATGGAATGCCTCTCCGTCCCAGCGAAGCCCGGCCACCGGCCGGACCGGCACCGCGAGCGCGCGGGTGAGCGCGATGAAGAGCGCCGTCCGCCCGGCCGCGCTCGCCCGGCGCCCTTCGAGCGCGGGCACGGGATGGTCGGGGCCGGCCGGGTCGACGGCCACCCCGGCCGCCACCCAGCCCGCCACTGCCCGGGCCACCTCCGCAGGGTCCGTGCCCTCCCCCGCGATCCGCCGTGCCATGGCCTCGATCAGGGGATGCGAGGAGGGCACCGCCCCGGAGGGCCGGAGCAGCGCCGCCTCGACCCGCCCCATCGCCGGGACTTCCGGGGTGCGGGGCAGGGTGGCCGCCACCACCTCCAGCGTGTCGCCCCGGCGGGTCTGGAACGGCGTGTCGAGGTCGAGCCGTCGCCACGCCTCGAGCGACGTGTCCGCCCCCTCGAGCACCGTGACCAGCCGGGTCACGTGGACCGGATCCCGTCCCACCGGCGGGGCGAGCCGTGGAGTCCCCGGGCGGCCGCGGCTCGCCTGGCCCGCCGGCCGGTAATCCTGCCGGACGATCTCGAACGCGCTGCGCACCAGGCTGGCGCCGAGCGGGGTCGCCGAGCGCACCAGGTTGCCGTCCCGGTCGACCCACGCGTCGAACGGAAGCCCGTGCACCGTGTACGCGATCCGGCGGGCGGCGACCGTGTCCCAGCGGGCCTCGATCCAGCGTCCGGTGGCCGGATCGATCGCCGCACTGTCCGGGACGATCAGCGTGGTGTCGCCCACCACCCGGCCGTCGAAGACGTCCCAGTCGAGCGTGGAGGGGTCGAGGAGGAGGACCGGCAGCTCCGCACCCGGGTCCCGGGTGAGGCCGAGGTACCGTAGCGCCGACGCGACGGTCCGGACGGTGGCCCGGGGGGGCGACGGCCAGTGCCAGGACGCTGTGTCCGATCCGGACATCACCCGGGTGGTGAAGCGCCGGGCGCTGTCCTGCTCGGCCACGAGCCGGAACCGCTCCCCGTCGCCGCTCCGGATCACCGAGAGTTGGGTGAGCGAGAGCCCGGGGCCGAACCGGAGGTCGGTGGCGAGGATCTGGCGCCGCGACCCCTCGGCACCGGTGGCCACCAGGTCCACCCGCTCGACGGTGCGCGCGCCGCCGGCCACCGTATCGAGCGTGCCCGAGACGATGCCGACCTGCTCATCACCCAGCCGCATCGCCAGGTAGGCGTCGGACGGCGGCAGGCGATCCTCGAGGCCGCCAAGCTGTCCCCCGGACGCGCGCTGGCGCGCCGCCAACCAGGCGAGGGACCCCACCCACGTGGCCAGGATCGCCCCGGCGAGCAGCGCGCGCCGCATCGCCTCAGCCCGCCCCGCCAACCAACGGCTCGAGTGCCTCGCGCTCCGCGTCACGCTGCACTACCACGGTGAGCGAGGCGTCCGCCAGCCCGGCGGCAGCGCTGGCGCGCCAGGTCTCGGCCAGGAGGCGGGCGGCATCCTCCGGATCGAGCTGGCCGGGGCCCGCGCCGACCAGGGGGGCGGCCACGCGCGCCAGGCCCCAGTCGGCGGCACGCTGCCAGGCCGAGGCCAGCGCCCGCCGTACCGCGTCCGCGGTCGTGGGGCGATCCTCGGTGCGGATGACCAGGTGCAGCACGAAGGGGGCGGAGAGGTCGCCGCCGGCAGTCACGACCGCGGCACCGATGTCGAGGGGGTCCTGCACGCGGCGCAGGGCCGCGAACCCGGCGCCCGCCACCCGGTCGAGCTGGACCGACTCGGGGGAGACCGGCTCGAGGTGTTCGTCGGCGGGGCGGAGGACGGCGTCGGCGGCCGCGAAGGCCAGGTCGTCCACCACGATGCGGATCACCGGGGCGGGAGCTCCCGGGCCCG
>JAICEH010000177.1 GCA_025924275.1 Gemmatimonadales bacterium
AGCTCGTCGGGGACGACCTGTTCGTGACCAACGTGGACCGGCTGGCACGCGGCATCGAGGCGGGGGTGGGGAACGCCGTCCTCGTCAAGGTGAACCAGATCGGCACCCTCACCGAGACGATGCAGTGCATCGAGCTGGCCAAGAGCGCCAGCTACGGCGTCGTCATCTCGCACCGGTCGGGAGAGACCGAGGACACCTTCATCGCCGACCTGGCGGTCGCCACCGGGGCGGGGCAGATCAAGACCGGCAGCGCCAGCCGCACCGACCGGATCGCGAAGTACAACCAGCTGCTCCGGATCGCGGAGGAGCTGGGCGAGGTGTCGCACTACCCCGGCCGGGATCTGTACCACCTGTGAGGCTCGGCGAGCTGGTGACGCCCCGGCGCCTGCTCCTGGCGGTCGTCCTCCTCGCGCTGCTCTTCGGCATCGAGGGAGGCGAGTACGGCACCGGGGACTGGCTGGCCCTCCGGCGGCAGGCGCGGGAGGAGCGGATGATGGTGGCCGAGCTCACCCGCGACGTGGACTCCCTCACGGGGGCGCTCCGGCGGCTGGAGCGGGACCCGGCGACGCAGGAGAAGGTGGCGCGGGAGGAGTTCGGGATGGTGCGGGACGGGGAAGTGCTGTACCGACTGATCCCCGGTGGGGAAGGGGAGCGGGGGGAGCGGACCGAGGAGCGGTAGGGCAGTGCCGGGTCCGCGCCCCGCGCCCCGAATTGACCCCGTCCGCCGCCCCGCCTAGGTTTCCGGCCCTCCCGGCAGGGTAGCTCAGCTGGTTAGAGCACAGCACTCATAATGCTGGGGTCGCGGGTTCGAGTCCCGCCCCTGCTATCCGCTTCACTTCGTTCCAGCAGCCTGGGGCCTCGCGCTCCGCGTCGAGTCCCGCCCCCGCCATCTTCGCGCGACTCGTCCCGGGTGAAGATCGCGGCACCCAGCCCGAACCCGCTGTCGTTCGCCGCACGGATCGCCGCCCGCTCGTCCTTCACCGGCAGGATCGCCGCCACCGGCCCGAACAGCTCCTCGTCCGCGGCCGGCATCCCCCGATGGACGTCCGCCAGCACGGTCGGGGGATAGAACGCGCCCGCCCCCGGCGGCACCGCGCCACCGAGGAGCAGGCGGGCCCCTGCCGCCAGGCTCCGGGTGACCTGGCCGTGGAGGGCATCCCGCAGGTCGCGCCGCGCCTGGGGGCCGACCTCGGTGGCCGGATCGAGCGGGTCGCCCATCCGCGCCCGGCCCATCCGTTCGGTGAAGCGGCACTCGAACTCCTCCCGCACCGCGTCCACGACGATGAAGCGCTTGGCGGCGATGCAGCTCTTCCCCGAGTTGACGAGGCGGCTCGTGGCGCACGACTCGACCGCCAGCTCGAGGTCGGCGTCGGCCAGCACCACGTACGGGTCGCTCCCGCTCAGCTCCAGCACCGTCTTCCGCAGGTTCGCCCCGGCCTGCCGCGCCACCGCCCGGCCGGCGGCGGCGCTGCCGGCGGGCACCAGCATCACCGTGGGCGGCGACGCCAAGTCCCAGAACGAGGGGATCGGCAACATCTTCCTTGCCCTCGGGGTGGCGGTGCTGCTGATGCACCTCATCCTCGTGATGCAGTTCGGTTCGTTCGTGGACCCGCTCGCGATCATGCTGTCGCTGCCGCTCTCGCGGATCGGCGTGATGCGCTCCCTCGCGCTCACGGGCCTCACCATCGACATCACGAGCCTGATCGGGGTGATCCTCCTGATGGGGATCGTGGCGAAGAACGCCATCCTGCTGATCGACTTCGCGAAGTGGAGCCACGAGGCGGGCACACCGCTCCGGGAGGCGCTGATCGAGGCGGGGGCGATCCGGCTGCGGCCGATCCTGATGACCACCTTCGCGCTCATCGCGGGGATGATCCCCGTGGCGCTCGGGCGGGGCGAGGGGCCGCAGTTCCGCCGGGGCGGGGCGGCAGCGCCGGTCCTCGCGGCCGAGGACGCGTAGGGGCCGCTTCGCCCCCGGCCCGGGCGTGGCTAGCTTCCGGGCGATGCGGATCCTCCCGGCCGTCGCGGCGCTCGCGGCCCTCATCCCGGCCTGCGCCGAGCCGCGCACGCCGCCGGCGTTGGCGGCGTCGCTCCCGCCCGACGTGGCATCGGGCCTCGGCATCTACACCGCCCGCTGCGAGGGGTGTCACGGCCCCGACGGCGGCGGGACCCGGGCCGGACCGGCGCTCCTCCCCGGCGGCCCCGGCCCGGCCTGGGAGGCGCGGCTCCGCCAGTCGGTTCGCGAAGGCGTGCCCCCCACCGCGGGCAGCGCCTGGACCGTGCGGGGGATGCCACCGGTACCGATGGCGCCCGCAGACGAGGCCCGCCTCGGCGCCTACCTGCGCTGGCTGGCGGCCGGCGCCCTCACCGACTCCCCCTGACCCCGACGATGCGCGACAATCCCGTCCGCTTCCGCATGGCCATCGCGGTCCTGGCCCTCGTGGCCGGCCTGGTGGCCTTCTACCTCCACCTCTGGAAGATCGGCGCCGTCGGGCCGCTCACCTGCACCGGCGGGGGCGGCTGCATGATCGCGCAGATGAGCCAGTACGGCTGGTTCCCCGGGCCCGAGGTGGCGGTGCTCGGCCGCGAAGGCTGGCGCGGGGTCGACGTGGCGCTCATCGGAACGGCGGGCTATGCGCTGCTGACGCTGCTGGCGGCCCTGGGCACGCTGCCCCGGTTCGCCGACCGCCGGTGGGTCACTTCCCTCATCCTGGCCGGCGTCGTGGCGGCGGTGCTCTTCACCTGGCGGCTCAAGTACGGCGAGTGGGTGGTGCTCCGGGTGTTCTGCATCTGGTGCTTCGAGAGCTTCGTCACGATCCACCTCTGCCTCCTCCTCGCCCTGCTCGATCGGCGCCGGCTGGCGCGACCGCCGGGGTGAGGCGGTGAAGGTCCCTTCACGCGGCCCTCTGCCCCCCGTTCACCCGACGGGGGGCAGGTTGCTTCCAGCCCCCCCGGAGGTGGATGCGATGAGCCGAGCCGCGAAGCGCGATCCCGCCGCGCCCGGCAGTGCGCTGGCGCAGCTGCTCGTGGCGGAGGGCAACGCATCGCTCCGACTCGAGGAGGCGAGGGCCGAGGCGGCCGGCATCGAGGCGGAGGGGGAAGGCGCCGCCGCCGCGCGACTGGCGGCCGTCGAGGCGGAGATCGGGCGGCTCGCGGCGGAGCTGGAGGACGTGATCGCGCGGGAGCGCGCCGCGCGTCTGGAGGCCCTCGCGTCCGCCGGCGCCGCCGCCGTCGCGGCGTTCGAGCGGGCCCGGGGCCCACGGCGGGAGGTGCTGGTGGCGGAGGTCGTGGAGGCGGTCCTGGAGGGATTGGCGTGATCCTGCCCATGGCGCGGGCCCGCATCCTCGGACCGGCGCATCTGCTGGAGCCCACGCTCGCGACACTGCAGGACCTGGAGGTGCTGCACCTCACCGCCCCGCACGAGGTTCCGGGGCTCCGGGCTTCGGAGGTCGCCGGCCGGGCGGAGCGCGAGGCGCGACAGTACGAGCGCCTCGCGGCGGAGCTCGACGCCCTTGCAGCGGGGGGCATCGCGCGGCCGGCCCCGGCGGCGCAACCGGCCGACCGCCCGACGGCGGCGCGCTGGGCCCGGCTCGCCCGGCGCGTGCGCCGCCAGGTGGCCTCGCTCGACGCGGAGCGGGCCTCGCTGGAGGAAGGTCGCGCCGAACTCGCGCGTTACGAGGCCTTTGCCGCCGCATTCGCCGGCATGCTGCCGCGGCTCCGCGCGGATGGCGGGGTCCGAAGCTGGCACCTCCTCCTGCGGCCCGAACCTGCAGTGCTTGCGGGTCTCCGCGCCGCGCTCGCCGAGGTGCTCGGCGAGGGATACGACCTGGTGACGGCGGAGCTCCCGGCGGGTGAGCTGGCCGCGGTGCTGCTGGTGCCCGCGCGGGAGGCCGGGAAGGTGGAACGCCTCCTCCTGCGGGCCGGGGTGGATGAGATGCCGCTGCCGCCCGGGGTCGAGGGCCGCACCCCGGGCGAGGCGGTGGCGGGGCTGGGGGCGCGGCGGGCGGCGGTGGAGCGGGAGCTCGGGGGACTCGATGCGCGGCGCGCGGCGCTGGCCCGGGAGCACGGCCAGGAGCTGGGCCAGGCGCGCGCCGCGGTGGGCGACCGGCTGCTCGGGATGACCGCCCGGCGACTCGCCGCCGGGACGCCGCACACCTTCGTCCTCGAAGGCTGGCTGCCCGCCGACGACCGCCCGCGCCTGGCCGCGCAGCTCGCACGCCGGGTGCCCGGGCCGGTGGTGGTCGAGGAGGTGGGCCGGGAGGAATGGGAGGGTGAGCCGGCGCCGGTCGTGCTCCGCAATCCCCGGTTGTTCCGGCCGTTCGAGTCGCTTACCGCGATGATGCCCCTGCCCGCCTACGGATCGATCGACGCCACCCCGTTCGTGGCGGTGTTCTTCCCCATGTTCTTCGGCCTGGTGCTGGGCGACGTCGGCTACGGGCTGGTGCTCGCCGCGATCGCGCTCCTCCTCCGCCGCCTGAGCCAGCCCGACACGCCCCTCCGTTCCGCCTCCGAAGTCGCCGGGGCCTGCGCCGCCTTCTCGGTGGCGTTCGGACTGGCGTTCGGCGAGCTGTTCGGCGACCTCGGCCGCCGCCTCGTCGGGCTGCACCCGCTGCTCTTCGACCGGGAGGAGCAGCTGATGTCCTTCCTCGGCCTCGTGCTCGCGCTCGGGATCGTGCACATCGTCCTGGGCCTGGTGCTCGGCGCGGTG
>JAICEH010000178.1 GCA_025924275.1 Gemmatimonadales bacterium
CCAGTTCAACCTGGCCCTGGATCCGGTGACCGCGCGCGCCTTCCACGACGAGTCGCTCCCGGCCGAGGGGGCCAAGGTGGCGCACTTCTGCTCGATGTGCGGCCCGAAGTTCTGCTCGATGAAGATCACGCAGGACGTCCGGGATTACGCCGCCCGGCTGGAGGCGGAGGCGGGGATGGCGGCGAAGGCGCGGGAATCCCGGGTGGCGGGGGGGGCGGGGTTTGTCACGGGGGGGGGCGCCTTGGGCGGGGGGGGCGGCTGGGCCGGGGCGACATGCCGGCGCTGTCAGCCGTCCTGGCCGTCCCGGCCGACGTCCCTCCTACTTCGCCCCTGCGCTGTCCACCCCGATCCCCGGCGGCGCGTGGTTCGAGTTCCAGATGTCCTGCGCGATCTTCCATTCACCGTCGTAGCGGCGCCAGACCACGACGTACTTGCCGTCGTCCTTGAACGGGCCCATCGGCGGCCCGGCGATGTCGACGTTCCAGGTCCCCTCCTCCACGGCCACATCCGCCATGTCGGAGAAGGTCAGGCTGCCGACGCTGATCACCAGCGTGGCGCCCGCCTCCTCGAGCCCGGCCCAGTAGCGCCGGATGTTCTCCCGGCCGATGACCTTCGGCTCGTTGGGCGGCAGCAGCGCGCCGTCGGGACCGTAGTAGGAGGCGAGCGCCGAGTCGTTCCCGGCGCGGAGGAATTCGTTGAAGGCCGCCAGGTGCGCGCGGATGGTGGAGTCGTGCGGGGCCTTGTCGGTGGTGACGCGCACGTTCATCCCGCCGGGCTTGCAGGCGGCGAGGGCGAGCGCGAGGGCCGCGGCGGGCAGGCCGAGGCGGGTGAGCCGGGACATCCGGTCCTCCTTGGGGGGTGGCCGGCGAAGTTGCGGTCCGGACCCGCGGGGCGCAATGTGGGTCGGCCTCCCTCCGCCGGAGCGGTCCCATGCCTCGCTGCCTCACGCCGCTCCCGGTGTTCGTCTTCGCCCTCGTCGCCGCCTGCGCTCCCGGGCGGGAGGGAAGGTCGCCCGCGCGGCCGCTCCTCGTCATCGCGGGTTTCCGGGCCCCCGAATCGGTCCTCCACGACCCGGAGCAGGACGTCTACTTCGTCTCCAACATCTCCGGCGGATCGTCCGACAAGGACGGCGACGGCTTCATCAGCCGCGTGCGGCCCGATGGGACGGTGGATTCCCTCGGCTTCGTGCGGGGCGGGCGGGACGGCACCACCCTCCACGCGCCGAAGGGGATGGCGCTGGTGGGCGACACGCTGTGGGTCACCGACATCGACGCGATCCGCGGCTTCGACCGCCGGAACGGACTCCCGCTCGCCACGATCGCCGTGCCGGGGAGCGGCTTCCTCAACGACCTCGTGGTGGGCCCCGACGGGATGCTCCACGCCACCGACTCCGGCTTCCGGGAGGCCGCGGACGGCTCCGGGCGCGCGGCGATCTACCGGGTGGCCCCAGGGCACCGCCCCGAGCGGGTGCTCGACGACGTGCCCGCACCCAACGGGCTGGCGCGAACCGCGGACGGCCGCGGGTTCCTCATCGCGTCGTTCGGCGACGATGCCATCCGCGAGTGGCGGCCGCTCGACGGCACGGTGATGGTGCGGGGTCACGGTCCGGGCCGGCACGACGGCCTCGTGGTGCTGGAGGACGGTCGGGTGGTCGCCTCGAGCTGGACCGACTCCGCGTTGGTGACCGTCGGACCGGCCGGGGCCGTGACCCTCGTGACCGGCGTCCCGAGCCCGGCCGACGTTGGCCTCGACCGCGGACGGGGTCGGTTCCTGGTGCCGCTGCTCCAGGCCGACCGGGTGGAGGTCTGGGCGGTGCCGCCGGCCCCCTGACCGGGGTCCCGGGGGGCGTTGACAACGATAATATATGACTATATAGTAATACATCACTGCGGCACCGACCCGCCGCCGGGAGGAACGCCCGTGCACCGCAAGCTCATTCCCATCGTCCTGGCCGCACTGGGGGTGGCCCCCGGCCTCGCGGCCCAGGCCCCGGTCCTGACGCTCCGGGAGGCCCTCGGCCGCGCCGATTCGGCGGCCTATGGCAACCGGGCCGCCGAGGGCGCGGCGGACGCCGCCGCGGCCCGCGCCGCCGGGGCGCTGCAGGGGATCCTGCCGACCGTCCGGGTCGAGGGCGGATGGCTGCGGACCGACGAGCCCCTCGGCGCGTTCGGGTCCCTCCTCCGGCAGCGGGGCGTGACCCCCGAAGCCTTCGCCCCCGACGCCCTCAATCATCCCGACGAGATCTCCAACTGGGCCGGGGGCGTCGTGGCCGAGGTCCCGCTGCTCAATGCCGATGCCTGGCTTGGGCGCGCGGCGGCCTCCAGCGCCGAGGCCGCCGGCCGCGCGCAGGCCGAGTGGACCCGCACGGGCACGCGGCTCGACGTGATCCGCGCCTACTACGGGGCCACGCTGGCCGTGGAGGCGGAGGCCACCCTCGAGGCGGCCTCTCGCGCCAACCACGAGCACGTGCGGATGACCGCGGCGCTGGTGCGGAACGGGATGGTGACGAAGTCGGACGCCCTGCTGGCCGAAGTGCGGGCCGGCGAGGTGGATGCCCAGCTCCTCGAGGCACGGAGCCAGGCGCGGCTCGCCCGCCGCCGCCTCGCGCTGGTGCTGGGCGCCCCGGCCGACACGCTGTTCACGCTGCCGGCCGTCCTGCCGTCCCCGGACCGGATTCGCGCGGTGGCCGCCGCGCCCCTCGCGGAGCCCACGGCGGAGCGCGGCGACGTCGTCGCCGCCCGGCTGGGCCGGGAGGCGGCGGAGCGCGATGCACGCCGCGCCTCCGGCCGGCTCCTCCCCCGGGTCAATGCCTTCGGCCGGCTCGACTGGAACGACCCGACGACCCCATTCGCGGGGCAGGAGAGCTGGACCGTCGGGGTGATGGCGTCGTGGTCGCCGTTCAGCGGCGGGGCCGAGTTGGCCGACCGCAGCGGGGCGCGGGCGCGGGCGGAGGCCGCCGGCGCCATGGCAGAGGCCGCGGCCGCGCAGGCCGACCTGGAGCTGGCGGCCCGGGAGAGTGACCTGGAGGTCGCCCTCGAGCGCCTCGCGATCGCCGAGCGGTCGGTGGCGCAGGGCGCCGAGGCCCACCGGATCGTGGCGCGGAAGTACGAGGGCGGCCTCGCGGCCATCGTGGAGCTGCTGGGGGCCGCCGCCACCGAGACGTCCACGCGGCTGGGCCTGACCCAGGCGCAGTACCAGGCCATCGTGGCCGATGCGGGACGGCGCCAGGCGCGCGGGGACGACCCGGCCGCGCTCGCCGCCCTGGAGGAATGACCGGATGCCCCGATCACTGTCCGTCCTGCTTGCCCCGGCCACGGCGCTCATCCTCGCCGGCTGTGGCGGGGAGGAGCCGGCCGAGGAGGTCGGCGCCGCCGTCTCCCCCCCGGCCCGTACCGCCGTGGCGATCGATACGACGATTCCCGCGGTCTTCGCCGCCTCGGGCGTGGCGGAGCCGCTCCAGCAGTCCACCCTGTCCACCAAGCTGATGGGATCGGTGGTCGAGGTGGCCGTGCAGGAGGGCGACCGGGTGGCGAGCGGCCAGGTGCTGGTGCGGCTCGACGCGCACGACGTGGAGGCGAAGCGCGCCCAGGTCACCGCGGGGCGGGAGGCCGCGGAAGCCGCCTACCGCGAGGCGGAGCAGACGGTCGGCCGGATGCGTGCGCTGTACGCCGACAGCGCCGCGGCGCGGGCCCAGCTCGATGCGGCGGAAGCCGGGTACACCCGGGCCCGGGCCGGGGTCGAGGGCGCCCGCGCGGCGGCGGCGGAAGTCGAGGCGATGGCGGGCTACGCGGTGATCCGCGCCCCGTTCGCCGGCCGCGTCGTCCGCCGCTTCGTGGACCGCGGCGCGTTCGCGGCGCCGGGCGCGCCGCTCGTGACGGTCGAGGACGCGAGCCGGCTCCGGGTGAGTGCCACCGCTGCCCCCGAGGCCGCCGCCGGGCTCCGGCGCGGCACCCCGGTCACCGTGGTGATCGAGGGCCGGCGGGTGCCGGCCGTGATCGAGGGATCCGTGCCCGGTGCCGGCAGCGTCTACACCGTGAACGCAGTCGTGCCGAATGCCGACGGCGAGCTGCCGAGTGGCGGGGCCGCCACGATCGAGCTGGTCACCGGCACCCGTCGCGCCATGCTGGTGCCGGCGGAGGCGGTGATCCGCGAGGGCGACCTGACCGGGGTGCGGGTCGTCACCGGGGGAGGCACGTCGCTCCGCTGGGTGCGACTGGGCGCCGAACGGGATGGGCTGGCCGAGATCCTGAGCGGGCTCCGCGCGGGCGACGTGGTCGCCCTTCCCGACCTGCCCGGGGAGCGCTGAGATGGGCATCGCCGGGCGGGTCGCGGGAACGTTCCTCCAGTCGCGGCTCACGCCGCTCGTCACGCTCGCCTCGCTGGCGGCCGGGCTGCTCGCGCTGCTGGCGACGCCGCGCGAGGAGGAGCCGCAGATCTCGGTCCCCATGATCGACGTGATGGCGGCGATGCCCGCCGCCACGCCGTCGGAGGTGGAGAACCTCCTCACCCGGCCGATCGAGAAGCTGATGTGGGAGGTCCCTGGCGTCGAGTACGTCTACGCGATGGCGGGGGAGGGGATGACCCTGGTCACCGTCCGGTTCAAGGTGGGCGAGGACCAGGACCGGAGCGTGAGCCGGGTGCACGCCAAGCTCATGGCCGCGATGGACGAGGCGCCGCCCGGAGCGATGCCGCCCCTGGTCAAGCCCC
>JAICEH010000179.1 GCA_025924275.1 Gemmatimonadales bacterium
ACCTCGAAGGAGCGGAGCCACGGCTGGGAGCCGTGGGCGTCGTCGGCCCGGAGCGCGGTGGTGGCCCGGAGCAGCATCTCCAGCGGGTCCACCTCCGCCTCGTGGTAGTCCGCCACCGCGGTGTACCCGGCGCGCACCCGCACCGCCACCGGCGCAGCACCGGCACGCGGCACCCGGGTCTCCCGGAGGGCCGCGCCGATCCGCTCCGCCATCCGCATCGCGCCCTCGGCGTCGGTGGCGGGGGCGATGACGCCGAACTCGGCGGAGCCGAGCCGGCCGATGGCGTCCGAGACGCGGCCCGCGCGACGCAGGGTCTCGCCCACGCCCGCCAGCAGCTCGTCGCCGGTCGGGCCCTCGACGGCACCCTCGGCCTCGGCGGCGAGCACCAGGCAGGCGAGGGCGTGGCGACGCCGGTAGGCTTCGGTGGCGATCTCCCGGGCCCGGCGGGTCAGCCCGCGGCGGTTGTACAATCCCGTGAGCGCGTCGAGCAGGGCCTCGTCGCGGACCCGGTCGGTCTCCCGCTTGGCCGCTACGTAGGTGTGCAGCTTGAGCAGGAGGGCCTCGGCATCGAGGGGCTGGCCCAGGAACTCCCAGGCGCCGGCCCGATAGGCGTCCAGCCGCTGGGTCCGCCCGGAGGGACCCGCGGTAGTGATGATGACCGGGGTCCCGGCGCCGAAGCGCGGGTCATCCCGCAGGGTGCGGCAGACCTCGAAGCCGTGGATGTCGGGCATCTCGGCATCGAGGATCAGCACGTCGGGGCGGGAGAGGCGGGCCCGCTCGATCGCCTGGCGCCCGGTATACGCCCGGAGGACCTCGTACCCGTTGGGTCCGAGGATGCTCTCGAGCGATCGGACCGACCACTCCTGGTCGTTGGCAACCAATACCAGGGGGGCGCGTCGGGCCTCGACCTCGGTCATGGCAACAAGCCCTCAATTCGACGGGCTACGGGCGGGGGCCCCGACACCCTGGTGATCGGAAGGGTGCTTCACGCAGGAGTCGTGCGCTGGGGTCCGGCGTCTTCAAGTCACGGTATCCGTGGAAGTTGCGGTGGCGGGGCGGGTCCGCACCATCCCGGAGCGAGGGGCGTCGGCGCAACACATTGCGCTTCGGAGTGCTTCGGGGAAGCAACGACACCAGGCGTTTGTGGCGCCCCCCCCACATGGTGCGGGCCCGGGGGGACAGGAAATCGGCGCGGCGGGCCCGCCAGTGAGCCCGGTCACGACGGTCAACTGCTTGCGGGCCATACCTTTGCCCGCTCTGGGGGAACCGCCGGATGGAGCGGCAGCATCCTTGAAGTCCCGGTGTGCGACAGGCCTGGATTCCGGATGCTTCGACGCGAGGGCGGAATGGACGACAACGAGACGGGAACCGGCGGACCGTCGCTGGATGTGGGTCCGCTGGGCGACCGCCCGGTGGCGGACAGTGCCATCGAGCGGGCCCTCAACCGGTTCCGCTCGCGACTCGCCGCGTTCGGCCTCGGCACGCCCCCGAGTCCGATTCTTGCTCCCGCCCCGGGAGCCCCGGGCAGTGCGCCGGGGGGCGAATCATCCGAGGACCGTTGAGGGAGAGCCGAGTGCGACGTCGAGCCCTGCTGCCGTTCCTGACCTTGATCGCGGTGGCCGCCGCCTGTTCCAGCGGCCCGCCGAAGATGGTGACCTTTCCGCAGCCTTCCCAGGAGGGCCCGCGGGGGGCCATCTCCCGCGCCGAGCTCGAGGCCAAGCTCGCGGCCCTGCCGGCGGGCTCGCCCGAGGGCCGGCTCCTCGAGGCGCGGCTCCGCGACGGCGACTTCTCGGTGGGCGACCGGATCTACCTCCGGGTGCTCGAGGACACCGCCCTGACCGACACCTTCGCGGTGCGCGCAGGCAAGATGCTCGAGCTTCCGCTGATGCCGGAGATCCCCCTCACCGGGGTGCTCCGCGCGGAGCTGCAGCCCTACCTGGAAGGGAAGATCGCACAGTACGTCCGGAACCCGACGGTCGAGGTCACGCCGCTCCTCCGGGTGGCGATCCTCGGTGGCGTGGGGAGCCCGGGCTATTACAATCTCCCGGCGGACATCCTCCTCAGTGACGCGCTGATGCTCGCAGGGGGGCCATCCGGCTCGATGAAGCTGGACGAGTCGAAGGTCGAGCGGCTTGGCGTCGAGATCTACGACGCCGACGCCGTCCAGCAGGCGCTCAACCAGGGCGTGACCCTCGACCGGCTGAGCCTCGTCGGGGGGGACGTCGTGGAGGTCGGGGAGGACAAGCTGGGCCGCACGGAATCGCTGCTGCGGACGATCGGCCTGCTGCTGGCGATCCCGCTCTCGATCGCCGCCGTTGCGTCACTCTTCGATTAGAACCGCGGACCCGGAATGGCGATTTCGATGACTTCGGTCGGCGGGGAAACGCAGGACGCGAGGGCCAGGGGGCGCCGCCGGACGGGCGCACCCGCCCACGGCGGGCCCGCGGCGGTGCCGGTCGCCCTGGCGCCCTCCAACCCCCAGCGCCTCCTCAACCTGGTGGTGGCCGGGCTCGGGTTCGTGCTGGCCCTGCCGCTCCTGGTCCTGATCGCGATCGTCATCAAGCTGACTTCCCGCGGCCCGGTGCTGTACGTCCAGGAGCGGGTGGGGCTCGACCGGCGGCAGCGCCGCTCCTTCGGGGACAACCACCGGCGCGAGGACGACCTCGGCGGGCGGCCCTTCCGGATCTACAAGTTCCGCACGATGACGGTGGACGCCGAGCACCGCTCGGGAGCGGTCTGGGCGGCCAAGGACGACCCCCGCGTCACCCTGGTGGGCCGGTTCCTCCGGCAGTACCGGCTGGACGAGCTGCCCCAGCTGGTGAACGTCCTGCGGGGCGAGATGAACATCGTGGGCCCGCGCCCGGAGCGGCCGGCCATCGTCCGCGACCTCCGGGAGGAGATCGAGGACTACCGGGCCCGGCACCGGGCGCTGCCCGGCATCACGGGACTGGCGCAGATCAATCACCATTATGATCGTTGTCTGGACGACGTCCGGACGAAGGTCACCTACGACCTGGAGTACATCCGACGCCAGAGCCTGTGGGAAGACCTGAAGATCATGATCAAGACGGTCCCGGTGATGCTCTTCCGTCGCGGCGGCTGGTAGCCCGACCGTGACGGCCATCCGGCTCGACCTCGAGGGTGTCCGCACCCCCGGGTTCTGGTGGCGCGCCGCGCCGATCCTCCTCGCCGCCCTGGCGTTCGTCCTGCTCGCCGCCCGCCCGCTCGCGCTCCTGGTGGACGACTGGTGGAACGACCCGGAGGCCGGTCACGGCCTCCTGCTGGCACCCCTCGCCCTCTGGCTCGGCTGGCGGGCGGGGCTTCGCGCCGACCGCGGTCCCAACCTCTGGCTCGGCCTCCCGGTTCTCGCCACCGGCATCCTGCTCCGCTACGCCTCGGCGCTCGCCTCCGAGCTCTTCACGCTGCGCTTCTCGGTGGTGCTGGTGGCCGCCGGGCTGGTGATCTGCTGGTTCGGGTGGCGCCAGCTCCTCCACTGGTGGCTGCCGTTCACCCTGCTCTCGCTCTCGATCCCGATCCCCGAGCTGGTGAAGAGCGCCGCCGCGCTCCCGCTCCAGTTCCAGGCCTCGGAGTGGGGCGCCGCCCTGCTCGAGTCGCGGCACGTGCCGGTCCGCCTGTCGGGCAACATCATCCAGATCCCCGGGCGCAACCTGTTCGTCACCGAGGCGTGCAGCGGGCTCCGCTCCCTCACCGCCCTGCTCAGCCTCGGCGTGCTGACCGGCGGCCTCTGGCTCCGCTACCCGCTGAGCCGCGTGCTCCTCGTGGCCGCCACCATCCCGGTGGCCGTCGCCATCAACGCGGTGCGGGTGTTCCTCACCGGCTTCCTGGTCCACTTCGTGAGCCCCGAGCTGGGCGAGGGCTTCATGCACATGAGCGAGGGCTGGCTGATGTTCGTGGTCGCCTTCGCCCTGCTCGGCGCGCTGGCCTGGGTCTTCTCCCGCGGGGAGCTGGGATACGCCCACTGGCGGGCCCGGAGGGTCGATGCGTAACTGGCAGCGCTGGGCGCCCGGGGGCATGCTGGCGGCGGGGTGCCTCCTCCTCCTGTCGGTGAACCGGCAGCACACCATGCCGCTCGCCCGCCCGCTCGGGGAGATCCCCCGGACGATCGTCGGGCGCGAGGCGCTGGACCGCACCATCGGGGAGGAGGAGCGGCGGATCGCCGGGATGGATGACTACCTGCTCCGCTGGTACGTCGTCCCGGGCGACACCCTCGCCGACTTCAGCACCTACGTCGGGTACTACCAGCGGCAGTCCCAGGGGGAGACGATCCACAGCCCCAAGAACTGCCTCCCCGGCGCCGGGTGGGAGGCCCTCGAGGCGGGCGACCGCGCGGTGGCCACCCCGACCGGGCTGGTGTCGGTCAACCGCTACCTGCTCTCCAACGCGGGCGAGCGGGCCCTGGTCTACTACTGGTACCAGGGGCGCGGCCGGGTCGCGGCCAACGAATACCGGGTCAAGTGGGACCTGCTGCGGGACTCCGCGCTCCGCGGCCGGAGCGAGGAAGCCCTGGTGCGGATCGTGGTGCCGCTCAACAGCCGGATGCCGGTCGAGCGGGCCGATTCGGTGGCGAGCGCGGTTGCCGGCGAGCTGGTTCCGGCCGTCCATTCGGTGTTGCCGGGGTACTGACCGGGGAACGGGGAGCGGGGAGCGGGGAGCGGGAAGACCACGAGTGAACGACCCTCCGTGA
>JAICEH010000180.1 GCA_025924275.1 Gemmatimonadales bacterium
GAGGACGGTACCGCCACCTCGCGGCGCGGCATGCGGCCCGCCTGCCAGGCGAGGCGCCCCGCCTCCACGGCCAGCCGCATCGCACCCGCCATCGCGACCGGGTCCCGCGCCTCGGCGAGGGCGGTGTTCATCAGGATGCCGTCCACGCCCTGCTCCATGGTGAGGCAGGCGTCGGATGCGGTGCCCACGCCGGCGTCCACGATGACCGGCACCGAGAGCCGCCGCTTGATCGTGCGGATGGCATACGGGTTGAGCAGCCCGAGCCCGCTGCCGATGGGGGAGGCGAGCGGCATCACCGCCACGGCGCCGGCCTGCTCCAGCCGCAGCGCGGTGACCAGGTCGTCATTGGTGTAGGCCATCACCTTGAAGCCCTCGGCCACGAGCGCGCGGGTGGCGGCGAGCAAGCCCTCCACGTCGGGCAGGAGGGTCTCGCGGTCCCCGATCACCTCGAGCTTCACGAACTCGTTGAACCCCGCCGCGCGGGCGAGCCGGGCGTAGCGCATCGCCTCGTCGGCGGTGTAGCAGCCGGCGGTGTTGGCCAGCAGGAAGAAGCGGGCGGGATCGAGGTGGTGGAGGACGCCCTCGACGTTGGCGCGGTCGAGGTCCACCCGCCGCACGGCGACGGTCACCACCTCGGCGCCGCTGGCCTCGATGGCGGCCACCATCTCCTCGTTCGAGCGGTACTTGCCGGTCCCGACCAGCAGCCGCGACCGCAGGGTGCGGCCGCCGATGTCGAGTGGGGCATCCTGCACGGTTGCCAGTGTCGTGCTCATGTCATCCTCTGCCGTCGTGCCCTCGTGCCGTCGTGCCTACCCCCCGCCCACGAAATGTACCAGTTCCACCGCATCGCCGTCGGTCACCGGTGTGGTGTCGAGGTCGGTGCGGCGGACGATCCGCCGGTTGAGCTCCGCCACGACCATCCGCGGGTCCAGGCCGAGGTGGGCGATGAGGCCCGCCAGCGTGACGGGTGCCGCGACGCGACGTGGCTCCCCGTTCACGGTGATCGCGATCTCGGTCACGGGTCGCTCCAGGCGGCGAGGAACTCGAGGGCGCAGGCGAAGGGATCGGCCGCGTCCCAGAGGGCCGTCACCGACGCCACGCCCCAGGCCCCGGCCTCGCGGAGGAGCGGCGCCCGCTCGGGCGTGACACCCCCGATGGCCACGACCGGGCGGCCGAGGCGCGCGAGCCGCTCCACGAGCGCCGGGCCGGCCCCGGCGCGGCCGGGGTGGGATCCGCTGGCGAAGATGGTGCCCGCGAGGAGGAAGTCGGCTCCCTCGTCCACCGCGGCGCGGGCCTCCTCATCCGAGTGCACCGACCGGCCGATCCACCCGGCGGGCAGGATGGCCCGCGCATCCGCCGGGGCCAGGTCGCCCGCGGCGAGCTGCACGCCGTCGGCGGCGAGCGCGGCGGCGATGTCGGGTCGGCCGTTGACGAACACCGCCGCCTCGGGGGGCCGGGCCAGCGCGGCGAACCGCCGGGCGAGGCGGGCCAGTTCGTCACCGCCCGCGCCGCGGTGGCGGGCGTGGAGCGCCACGGCCGAGCCGGCGGCGGCGATGGCGGCGGCGCGGACCCCGAGGTCGGGCAACGCGGCCACCCGGCCGTCGGTCACCGCGTGGAGGCGGGGCAGGGGCCTCATTCCAGGCGGGTCCCGGGGGCGACGCCCCGGCCGCGCACCCAGTCCTGCGAGGGCATCCGCCGCTTCCCGGCCGGCTGCACCTCGCGCACCTCGAGCGCGCCCGCGCCGGTGGCGATCCGGAGTGCACCCCCGGAGGCGAGCACCACGCCCGGCTCGCCCGGCTCGCCCGTGCCGTCCACCGGGGCGCCGCCGAACAGCTTCACCGGCTCGCCCCCCAGCAGGGTCCACGCTCCCGGCGCCGGGTCGTAGGCGCGGGTGGCGCGAGCCAGGGCGGCGGCGTCGCGCCGCCAGTCGAGCCGCGCCGCCTCGCGCGTGACCTTGGGGGCGAAGGTGGCCGCGGCCTCGTCCTGGGGGTCGGGCCGCGCGGTGCCCTCCTCCAGCAGCCCGATCGCCTCGATCAGGGTGTCCGCGCCGAGCTGTGCCAGGCGGTCGGCGAGCTGGCCTCCCGACTCGGTCTCACCGATGGGGGTCGCCGCCCGGAGCAGGACGGGGCCGGAGTCGAGCCCGGCCTCCATCTCCATGATGCTGACGCCGGTGACGGGGTCGCCGGCGAGGATCGCCGCCTGGATCGGCGCCGCGCCCCGCCAGCGCGGGAGCAGCGAGGCGTGCACGTTGATCATCCCCTGGTCCGGCACCGCGAGCACCGCGGGCTTGAGGATGTGGCCGTAGGCCACGACCACCCCGAGCTCGGCCTGGGCCCGGCGCAGGGTCTCGACGAAGAGGTCCCCCACGGGGCGGTCGGGCTGGTGGACCGGGATCCGGTGCGCGAGGGCGATCTCCTTGACCGGCGGCGGGACGAGCATCGAGCGGGAGCGGCCCTGCGGGCGGTCGGGCTGGGTGACCACGGCCGCCACGTCGTGGCCGCCGTCGAGCAGGGCCCGGAGCGCGGGCACCGCGAACGCCGGGGTGCCGAAGAACACCACCCGCATCAGGCGGACCGCGGGGTCTTCGGCTCCGGCAGCTTGAGGAAGCTCGCGTCGTCCTTGTGGGCCTTCCGGTACTTCGCCAGCAGGAGCGAGCGCTTGAGGGCGCTCAGCCGGTCGGTGAAGAGGACGCCGTCGAGGTGGTCGATCTCGTGCTGGATGGCGCGCGCCTTGAGGCCCAGGGCCTCGAGCCGGTAGGGCGCGCCGTCGCGGTCGAGCGCCTCGATCACCACGCGGTCGGGCCGGGTCACGTCGCCGAAGTGGTCCGGGATGCTGAGGCAGCCCTCCTCGGCGGTCTCGCGGCCGCTGGACTCGACGATCACCGGGTTGACCATCGCGAAGCGGTCGCCGTCGGCATCCACCACGGCCACCCGCACCATCTCCCCCACCTGGTTGGCCGCGAGGCCGACGCCCTCGGCGGCGTCCATCGTCTCGAAGAGGTCGTCGATGAAGCGGCGGACCTCATCGGTGACGGCGGGCACCTCGGCGCTCCGCTGGCGGAGCACCGGCGAGCCGAGCAGGTGGATCGGGCGGATGGCCATCAGCCCGCGCCGGGCGCCGCCGTGCCGCCGACCTGGACGATCCGCTGCCGGTGCACCACCACGGCCGAGGTGCCGGTCTCGATCGTGACGCGCTCCTCCTTGATCTCCTTCACCCGGCCCATCAGGCCGCCGGCGGTGACCACCTCGTCGCCCTTCTTGAGGGCGGCCAGGAGCTCGGCGTGCTTCTTCCGCGCCACCGACTGCGGCCGGAGGATCAGGAAGTAGAAGACGGCGAAGATCAGGCCGATCTGGACCAGGAGGAACCCCATCCCGGCTCCGCCCTGCCCGTTGGTGGGCGCCATCAGCGCCGCGGCGATCAGGTTCACGTGCCCTCGCGTTCGTGGTAGCGCCGGAGCCATTCGTGGCGCCAGCGGTCGAAGGTGCCGTCCAGGATCCGCTCCCGCGCCTGGCCGGCCAGCCGGACGAGGAAGCGGACGTTGTGCAGCGCCACCAGCCGGAGCCCGAGGATCTCGCCCGCCACGAAGAGGTGGCGGAGGTAGGCGCGGCTGAAGCCGGTGCAGGCCTCGCAGTCGCACTCCGGGTCGAGCGGCCCGCTCTCCAGCCGGTGGGCCGCGCCCCGGACGTTCACCCGCCCGGCGGCGGTCCAGGCCGAGCCGTGGCGCCCGTTCCGGGTCGGGGCCACGCAGTCGAAAAGGTCCACCCCGCGGGCGATCCCCTCGAGCAGGTCGGCCGGAAAGCCGACCCCCATAAGATAACGGGGGATCCCGGCCGGCATCGCCGGCGCGAGGGTCTCCAGCACGCGGTGCATCACCGGCTTGGGTTCGCCCACCGAGAGTCCGCCGACCGCGATGCCGGTCCACGGGCCGCGCTCGAGGATCCCCTCCAGCGAGGCGAGCCGGAGGTCGTCGTGGATCCCGCCCTGCACGATGGGCCAGAGGGCCTGGCTGCCGTGCCGGCCGGCCACGAGGCCCTGGTCCACCAGCTCGGCGTGCCGCGCGTGGCAGCGGTCCAGCCAGCGGAGGGTGCGCTCCATCCCCTCGCGCGCGAGGTCGTGCGGCGCCTGCCCCGGCACCACGTGGTCGAAGGCCATCGCGACGTCGGCGCCGAGGGCCGCCTGGATCTCCATCGATCCCTCGGGGGTGATGGTGCGCCGGGAGCCATCCACGTGGCTGGTGAAGGTCACCGCGTCCTCGGTGATGCTCCGCATTCCCTCCAGCGAGAAGACCTGGAAGCCGCCCGAGTCGGTGAGCATCGGGCGGGGCCAGCGCACGAACCGGTGCAGCCCGCCGAGGGCGCGGACCACGTCCTCCCCCGGCCGGAGGTGGAGGTGGTAGGTGTTGCCCAGGATGATCTCGGCCCCGGTGCGCTCCACCTCGCCGGGATGCAGCCCGCGGACGGCGCCGAGCGTGCCCACCGGCATGAAGGCCGGCGTCCGCACGGTGCCGTGCGGCAGGGCCAGGGTGCCGGCGCGGGCGAGGCCGGTGGAGGCGTGGAGGGTGAAGTCGAACACGGGCGGGACAGGAAAGGGCGGGGGGGCCGGTGCGCCACCCCGGCGACCGTGCTGCAGGTGGGAGCCTTCGCTGTGGCGTGGCCGTGACAGCGGCGGCTCCGTCCAC
>JAICEH010000181.1 GCA_025924275.1 Gemmatimonadales bacterium
GAGGTGCGCGCCCACGCCGATCGGGCCGACGCCAGGACCGCCACCGCCGTGCGGGATGCAGAAGGTCTTGTGCAGGTTCAGGTGCGAGACGTCGCCGCCGAACGAGCCTGGCGCAGCCACGCCGACCAGCGCGTTCATGTTGGCGCCATCCATGTACACCTGGCCGCCGTGCTCGTGCACCACGGCGCAGACCTCGCGGATCCCGTCCTCGAACACGCCGTGGGTGGACGGGTAGGTGACCATGAGCGCCGCGAGCCGGTCCCGGTGCTCGGCGGCCTTGGCCCGCAGGTCCGCGACGTCGATGTTCCCCCGGGGATCGGTCTTCACCGCCACCACGCGGAGCCCTGCCATCACGGCGCTGGCCGGGTTGGTGCCGTGGGCCGACATGGGGATGAGGCAGACGTCGCGGTGGGCCTGGGCGCGGGCCCGGTGCCAGGCGCGGATCACCAGGAGGCCGGCGAACTCGCCCTGGCTCCCGGCATTGGGCTGGAGCGAGACCGCCGCGAAGCCGGTGATCTCGGCCAGCCAGGCCTCCAGCTCGGCGAAGAGCTCGGTGTAGCCCGCCGCCTGCGCGCGCGGTGCGAAGGGATGGAGCCCCCCGAACACCTCCCAGGTGATCCCGACCATCTCGCTCGTGGCGTTCAGCTTCATCGTGCAGGAACCGAGCGGGATCATCGCCGCGGTGAGCGAGAGGTCCCGCGCCTCGAGCATCTTGATGTAGCGGAGCATCTCCGTCTCCGAGCGGTGCCGCTGGAAGACGGGATGGGCAAGGAACCCGCTCGTGCGGGCGAACGCCGCGGGAATGGCGCGACGGCCCTCGGCGAGGAGTGCCGCGGCGTCAGGCGCGGCCGCCGTGCCTCCGGCCGCGAAGGCGGCCAGGAGGTCGGCCAGGTCGACGGTGGTCACGGTCTCGTCGAGCGCCGCGCCGAGCCGGGTGGGGGAGAGCTCGCGCAGGTTGATGCGGCGCCGCGCCGCCTCGGCCTGGATCGCCGCCCGGCGCTCGCCGACCTCCACCGCGACGGTGTCGAAGAACGCCTCGTGCACCACGGCCAGTCCGAGCCGCCGGCATCCTTCCGCGAGCGCCGTGGCCTGGCGATGCACCCGCTCCGCGACCCGCCGCACCCCGTCGGGCCCGTGGTAGACCGCGTACATCGACGCGATGACCGCCAGCAGCACCTGCGCAGTGCAGACGTTGCTGGTGGCCTTCTCCCGCCGGATGTGCTGCTCGCGGGTCTGCAGCGCCATCCGGAGCGCGGGGTTCCCCTCGCGGTCCCGGGAGACGCCGATGATCCGGCCGGGCAGGTAGCGCTTGTGCTCCTCGGTGGTGGCGAAGAAGGCGGCGTGCGGGCCGCCGTACCCGAGGGGGACGCCGAAGCGCTGCGAATTCCCGACGCAGATGTCCGCCCCCCACTCGCCCGGCGGCGTGAGGAGGGCCAGGGCCAGCAGGTCGGTGGCCACGGTGACGAGGGCGCCGGCGGCGTGCGCCGACTCGCAGGTGGCGCGGAAGTCGCGCACCCGGCCGTCGGTGGCGGGGTACTGCAGCAGCGCGCCGACGATTCCCGGCCGGAACGCGAACCGGTCCGGATCGCCGACCTCGACGACCACCCCGCGGGCCTCGGCCCGGGTGCGGACCACCGCGATCGTCTGCGGGTGGCAGGCGGCGTCCACCAGGTAGACCGGGGCGTCCGCCTTCGGGGCCACGGCCAGGGTCATCGCCATCGCTTCCGCCGCCGCCGTCCCCTCGTCCAGCAGCGAGGCGTTGGCCACCGGGAGGCCGGTGAGGTCCGCCACCGTGGTCTGGAAATTGAGCAGCGCCTCGAGCCGGCCCTGGGCGATCTCCGCCTGGTAGGGGGTGTAGGCGGTGTACCATCCCGGGTTCTCCAGGACGTTGCGCTGGATGACCGGGGGCGTGACGGTGCCCGCGTAGCCCATCCCGAGGTAGGAGCGCCAGACCTCGTTCCGGCCGGCGATGGTGCGAAGCCGGGCCACGGCCTCCCGCTCGGTGAGTGCCCCGGGCAGCGCGAGGGGCCGCCGGAGCCGGATGTCGGCCGGGACGACGGCGTCCACCAGCGCGTCGAGGGAGTCGAAGCCGAGCAGGCTCAGCATCTCCGCCTGGTCGTCCGGGCGGGGCCCGATGTGGCGGGACGGGAATGCCTCGGGCTCCAGGGCGGGGTCGGGTCGGGTCATCGGAGTGAAGCCTTGGTCACGAAAGAGGGGGCCGGGGTCCGGGCCCGGCAGGAAGCCTAAACGACACCACGCCCCGGAGCGAGGGCTCCGGGGCGTGGGGGCGGCGCCGTCCCTGCCGGGGGGTCACTCGCCGATGTGCGACCGGTAGGAATCCGCCGGCAGCAGGCTGTCGAGCTCCGTCGAGTCGCTCACCCGGAGCTTGATCATCCACCCGTCGCCGTACGGGTCCCGGTTGACCACCGCGGAGTCGGCCTCGAGCGCCTCGTTGATCTCCACCACCTTGCCGGAGACGGGCGCGAAGAGCTCGGAGACCGCCTTCACCGCCTCGATGGTCCCGAAGACCGCGCCCTGGTCGAAGGTGTCGCCCACGGCCGGCAGGTCCACGTACACGACGTCGCCGAGTTCGCCCTGGGCGTAGTCGGTGATCCCGATGGTGACGACACTCGAGTCGCCTTCCTTGAGCACGTATTCGTGCTCCTCGGAATAGAGCAGGTGCTCAGGGACGTTGGACACGGAAGCTCCCGGGTGCAGGGGTGCGCGGGGAGAGGATAGGCGCCCTCGCGGGGGAGGTCAAGCGGGGCGGGGAGCCCCCGGCGGCGGCGCGGCGGGGCCGCGGGCGGCGGACGCCGCCAGGGCCTCCCAGACCGCCCGCGCCCGCCCCTCCAGGTCGGCCCGGGAGCCATCGTTCTCGATCACCCAGGTGCTCCGGGCGCGCTTGGCCTCGCTCGGCAGCTGTGCTGCGAGCAGCCGGTCGGCCTCCGCCGGATCCAGGCCGCGGTCCGCCACCAGCCGGCGCCGGCGCTCGGCCGCCGGGGCGTCCACCAGCACGACCGCGTCGAACGCCGCAGGGTCGAGTGCCTCGAACAGGAGCGGGATGACGCTCACCACGAGCGGCACGCCGCGCCGGCGCGCCTCCTCGAGCAATTCTTCCCGCCGGCGGGCGACCGCCGGATGAACGATCCGCTCGAGGTCGCGCCGCGCGGCCGGGTCGGCGAGGATCCGCGCGCGAAGCGCGGCGCGGTCGAGCTGGCCCCGGGCGCCGACGATCCGCGGCCCGAAGCGCCGCACGATCTCGTCGTACACCGGGGTGCCGGGCCGCTGGAGCTCGTGCACCAGCAGGTCGGCGTCGATGACCAGCGCGCCCCAGGCGGCGAACAGCGCCGCCACGGTGGACTTGCCGGAGGCGACGTTGCCGGTCAGCGCGGCGTTCAGCACCGGGACCCGGCGCCGGGGCTGCCCGGGTTCACAGCATCACCACCTGGTCCTCATCCGCCCGCGGGACCTCGTGGCAGTGCCGGCACCGGGCCTCGTAGCTCTCCCGCCCGCCGATCATGATGGTGGGCGAGTCGTACCGCGCGGGGCGGCCGTCGACCAGCCGCTGATTCCGGCAGGCCAGGTCGCCGCAGACGACGCAGATGGCGCGGAGCTTGGTCACGTCCTCGGCGACGCACATGAGCGCGCCCATCGGGCCGAATGGCTCGCCGCGGAAGTCGGTGTCGGTGCCGGCCAGGATGACGCGCGCCCCGCGGTCGGCCAGGTGGGTGGCCACCTCGACCAGACCGTGGTCGAGGAACTGCGCCTCGTCGATCGCGACGGTGGACGTGTCCGGCCGCACCAGTCGCAGGATCTCCGCCGCCGAGTCCACGGGGGCGGCATCGACGGCGCCGCCGTCATGGCTCGTGACGGAATAGAGTCCGGCGTAGCGGGCGTCGAGGTGGGACTTGAATACCTGCACCGTGCGCCGCGCGATGATCGCCCGGCGCACGCGGCGGATCAGCTCCTCGCTCTTGCCGCTGAACATCACGCCGACGACCACCTCGATCGAGCCCGCGCGGGGGCCGTGCCGCATCAAGTTGCCGAAGGCCGAGGGTTCGGGGTCACGGGGGAGGTCGCGAAGGGTACGGGACGCGGGAGGCGGGGTCAAGAAAAAGCCCGCCATCTTGCGGTTTTCCGGGCGACTGCCCCATATTCTGGCGCGCACGTTCCGCGCGGACCAAGCGCCGACGCCGTGGCCACCGGGGCCGCCCGCGCAACTTCGCATCCCCTACTCAGGAGCACCAGATGAACAAGATGGACATGGTGGAGGCCGTCGCCAAGAAGCTCGACACCTCCAAGGCGCAGGCGGGTGAGGTCGTGGACGTGTTCTTCGCCCCGAACGGCATCATCGCCGCCGAACTCAAGAAGGGCGGCAAGGTCCAGATCGCCGGCTTCGGCAACTTCGAGACCCGGAAGCGCGCCGCCCGCCAGGGCCGCAACCCCCAGACCGGCAAGACCATCACCATCAAGGCCGCGGTCGTGCCCGCCTTCCGTGCCGGCAAGGGCCTGAAGGACCTCGTCAACAAGAAGAAGTAGGCCGCCCCAGCGAAGTGGAGCGAATCTACGGGCCGCCCCGCTGGGCGGCCCGTAACGCTTTCTTCACGTCCCGCCGGCTACGGGCCCGGCCGGGACGGCCGCCCGGGACGCGGCCGCGGCCCCCCCGGTCCGGC
>JAICEH010000182.1 GCA_025924275.1 Gemmatimonadales bacterium
ACCTCCGCCTGCGCGGGGGTGACCTGGACGGTCGGACGCGGGGGCTGGGGCGGAGTTGCCTGGAGCAGTGCGGCGAATAAGGGGAGCATGGCGAATCCCGGACCACGGTGGAGGTGAGGAAGTCGAACGCTAGCCCGGGGGCTGGGGGAAAGGACAGGGGCGCGCCCGGACGGACCCGGTGCCGGGTGGCGGCATGCGAGGTGAGCCATCGTGCGGAGGGCCAGCCGCGCCGAGCCGGGCGCGCTATCTTTGCCCGCATGACGCCCTCCCCGAGCCGGACCGTGGCCGTCGGCCTGGTCCAGATGCGCTCCGACGACGACCCGTCCGTGAGCCTCGAGCGCGCCGTCGCCGGCGTGCGCGAGGCCGCGGCCCGCGGCGCCGCGGTGGTGTGCCTGCAGGAGCTCTTCCTCGGCCCCTACTTCTGCCAGACCGAGGACCACGCCCAGTTCCGCCGGGCGGAGCCGATCCCGGGGCCCACGACGGAGCGGCTGGGCGCGCTCGCGAAGGAGCTGGGCGTGGTGATCGTGGCGTCGCTGTTCGAGAAGCGGGCCGAGGGGCTCTACCACAACACCGCGGCCGTGCTCGACGCCGACGGTTCGTACCTCGGGAAGTACCGGAAGATGCACATCCCGGACGACCCGCAGTTCCACGAGAAGTTCTACTTCGCCCCGGGCGACACCGGCTTCCGCGCCTGGGACACGAGGGCCGGCCGGATCGGGGTGCTGGTCTGCTGGGACCAGTGGTACCCCGAGGGCGCGCGGCTCACCGCGCTGCACGGGGCGCAGGTCCTGTTCTACCCCACGGCCATCGGCTGGCTGCCGGCGGAAAAGGCCGAGTATGGCGCGGCCCAGCGGGACGCCTGGACCACCATGCAGCGCAGCCACGCCATCGCGAACGGCGTGTTCGTGGTGGCGGTGAACCGCGTGGGCCACGAGGGCGCCGCCGCCCCCGGCGGCATCGAGTTCTGGGGGGGGAGCTTCGTGGCGGACCCGTACGGCAAGGTGCTGGCCCGCGCCGGCGAGGGCGAGGAGGTGCTGGTGGTGGAATGCGACCTCGGCCTGGTAGACACCGCGCGCACCCACTGGCCCTTCCTCCGCGACCGGCGGATCGACGCCTACGGGGACCTCACGCGGCGATTCATCGACGATTGAACCAGGGGAGCGGGGACCGGGGAGCGGGGAGCGGCCCTTCCCACCCCCGCTCCCCGTTCCCCGTTCCCCGTTCCCCGCTCCCCATGACCCCGCACTTCACCCCAGGCAGTCCTGCCGCCCTCGGCTACCGCATGCCCGCCGAGTGGGCGCCGCACCGCGGCACCTGGCTCAGCTGGCCCCACAAGGAGGAGAGCTGGCCGGGGAAGTTCGAGCCGGTGCCCGGGATCTTCATCCGGATGGTGGCGCAGCTGGCCCCGCACGAGGAGGTGCACATCAACGTGCTGGACGAGGCGATGGCCGCCGACGTGCGCGGGAAGCTCCGGAGGGCGGACGTCCCGCTCGACCGGGTGTTCCTCCACCTCAACCCGACGAACGATGCCTGGTGCCGCGACCACGGCCCGATCTTCGTCCAGCGCGGGTCCGGCGGGGGGGTGGAGCAGGCGGTCGTGGACTGGGACTACAACGCGTGGGGCGGGAAGTACCCTCCGTTCGACCTGGACGACGTGATCCCGGTGCGGATCGCGGAGGAATTCGGGCTCCCGCTCTTCCGGCCCGGCATCGTGATGGAGGGGGGGGCGATCGACGTGAACGGCCGAGGGACGCTGCTCACCACCGAGGCCTGCCTGCTCCACCCGAACCGGAACCCGCGGCTCGGGCGCGAGGACATCGAGCGCCACCTGCGGGACAGCCTCGGCGTCACGCACGTCCTCTGGCTCGGCGACGGCATCGCCGGCGACGACACCGACGGGCACGTGGACGACCTCACCCGCTTCGTGGACGAGCGGACGGTGGTGACGGTGGTGGAGGAGGACCCGCGGGACGAGAACCACGCGCCGCTCCGGGACAACCTCGAGCGGCTCCGGGCGATGACCGACCAGGACGGCCGGCCGCTCCGGGTGGTGGAACTGCCGATGCCGCACGCCCTGTACCAGGACGGCCAGCGGCTGCCGGCAAGCTACGCCACCTTCTACATCGCCAATGGCGTGGTGCTCCTGCCCACCTACGACCCGGCGCGGGACGAGCAGGCGCGCGCCATCCTGCAGGGCCTCTTTCCCACCCGGCGCGTGGTGGGGATCGACTGCACCGACCTGGTCTGGGGGCTGGGGGCGTTCCACTGCGTGAGCCAGCAGTGGCCGGCCGCCTGAGGCGGCGGCTCGCCTTCGCGACCCCCTACCGCTCCTCCCTCCCCGCCAGCCCCTTCAGCACGTACCAGATGGTCAGGGCCGCCAGCCGCTCGGTGCGGGCGTCCACGTCCACCGTCGGGTTCACCTCCACCAGGTCCACGGAGGTGACGGCCGGAGACCGCCCGGCCGCCAGCGCCGCGGCCAGCCAGGTGGCCGACGAGAGTCCCTCCGGCGCCGGGGCGCTCACGCCGGGCGCCTCGGCCGCGCCGACCGCGTCGATGTCGAAGGTCGCCAGGATCGGCCCCGGACCCTCGTACAGACGCCCCGCCGCCGTCACGTCGAGGTCGCGCCCCCAGATCACGCGGCCGCCGTGCTCGCCGATGAAGGCGAGGTGGGCGGCTGCCACGCACTGCGGACGGAGCCCCGCGACGGTGTACCCGCGGCACCGGCCCGAGGGGTCGAGGAGTGCCTGGCGGAACGGCGACCCGGAATGCGCCCCGGTGCTGTTGAGGGGACGGACGTCCGGGTGCGCGTCGAGGTTCACGATCCGCACGTCCCGCTCGGCGCGGACATAGCCAAGGAAGTGGCCGTAGCTGGTCTCGTGCCCGCCGCCGAGCAGGATCACGAAGGTGCCCGAGGCCACGTGCGGCTCGAGCACCTCCCCGAGCGCCGCCTGGTCCCGTTCCACGTCATCGGTCACCACCAGGTTGCCCAGGTCGGTGGTCTCCTGGATCAGGCGGGCGAATGGCTCGGCCGCCTCCGCGTCCGGCGTCAGCCGGTAGAGCACGCGCCGGATGCGGTCCGGCGCCCCGGCTGCACCGACCCGTCCGCAGTTCCGCCGCACCCCCTCGTCCGACGGGAAGCCCACGATCACCGCGCGGGGCGCCACTCCCTCCGCGACCCGGCGCGCCAGGAGGGAGCCGATCCGCGGGTCCTCGGAGCCGGTCTGGGGAATCGTGACGTCGGGCGCGGTGAACTCAGGCATCGACGGCCTCGTGGACCACCCTGCCGGCCGCGATCGTCCGGCGGCACGCATTGGGACGGAAGTGGTACAGCCAGTGGTTCGGGTCCGGGGCGTCGATCACGGCCAGGTCCGCCCGCTTGCCGGGCTCGACCGAACCGACCTCCGCTTCCAGGCCGACCGAGCGCGCGGCGACGATCGTGGCCCCCTTGAGCGCCTCGGCGGGCGTCATCCGCTGGAGGGTGCAGGCCAGCGTGAGCGCCAGGGGCAGGTGCCAGCTCGGGGCGGAGCCGGGATTGAAGTCGGTTGCGACCGCGACCGCCACCCCCGCCTCGAGCAGCCGGCGCGCGGGCAGGGGCGACTGGTTCAGGTAGAGCGAGGCCAGCGGAAGGCTGCCGGCCACCGTGCCGGCGGCCGCGAGCGCGGCGATGCCGGCCTCGGAAATCCGCTCCAGGTGGTCCGCCGACACCGCGCCCACCTCGCCCGCGAGCTCGGCCCCGCCGCCCGCGGTGAGCTGGTCGGCGTGCAGCTTGGCGCCGAGCCCCGCCGCCTGGCCGGCGCGCAGGATCCGGCGCGCCTCCTCCACCGTGAAGGCCGACTCCTCCACGAACACGTCGCAGAAGCGAGCCAGCCCCTCGACGGCCGCGCGGGGGATCATCTCCCCGATCACCAGCTCGACGTACTCGGCCCGCCGGTCCCGGAACTCCGGCCCGACCACGTGCGCCCCGAGCAGGGTGGCGACGATGCGGGTGGGGCCCTCCTCGGCGAGCCGGCGGTAGATGCGGAGCAGCCGGATCTCGGTGTCGAGGTCGAGGCCGTACCCGCTCTTGCACTCGACCGTCGTCACGCCGAGCGACCGCATGCCGGCGAGGTGGGCCCGACAACGGGCGAGGAGCTCCTCGTCCGAGGCCGCCCTGGTGCTCGCCACCGTCGCCGCGATGCCGCCACCCCGCCGGGCAATCTCCAGGTAGCCGGCGCCGGCGATCCGCTGCTCGAACTCGCCAGCCCGCCAGCCGCCGAACGCCAGGTGGGTGTGGGAGTCCACCAGGCCGGGCACCACCAGCGCGCCGCCGGCATCCAGGCCGTCCTCGCCGCGGAACGCCTGGGGCAGGTCGCGCTCGGCGCCCACCCACTCGATGCGGTCGCCGCGCCAGGCCACCGCCGCGTCCCGCACCGGGTGGAGTTCCCCCTGGGGGCCCTCCGCCCGGCAGGTGGCCAGGCAGCCGATGTTGCGGAGGACCGGCATCGCTCAACGAGTCCCGAGCATCGGGAGGTCCACCCCCCGCTCCTTCGCCACCGTGACGGCCTCCTCGTACCCGGCGTCGGCGTGGCGCATCACGCCGGTGCCGGGATCGGCGGTGAGCACCCGCTGGAGCCGCCGGTCGCCCATCCCCGTCCCGTCGGCCACCGCCACCATGCCGGCGT
>JAICEH010000183.1 GCA_025924275.1 Gemmatimonadales bacterium
GACCGCCTCGTGATCCGCCGTGAGGTCTCGGCGGAAGGCCGGAGCCGGGCCTGGGTGAACGGCAGTCCCACTACGGTGGCCACCCTCGCGGCCCTCGGCGAGGGCCTGGTCGACCTTCACGGGCAGCACGACGCGCTTTCGCTGCTCCGCCCCGACACCCAGCGCGACATCCTGGACGCCTGGTCCGGCGCCGCCGCCGAGCGGCAGGCCGTGTTCGAGGCCAGCCAGGCGGCCGCCGCCCTCGCGGCGGAGGAAACCGGCCTCGCCGCCCGGCGGGATGAGGTGCGCCGCCGGGCCGACTGGCTCCGGCACGTGGTCCAGGAGGTGGATGCCGCGCGGGTCCAGCCGGGCGAGGAGGAGCGGCTGGCCACCGAGGCCCGCCGGCTGGGGCAGGCCGAAGCGCTCCGGGCCCACGCCCGCACGGTGGCGGACGCGGTGGATGGCGGTGGCGGCGACGCGCGCACCGCGCTCGGCACGGCCGACCGCGCACTCACCGCGCTGGAGCGTCTCGACCCCGAGGTGGCCGGCTGGCGCGACCTGCTCGACGCGGCCTACGCCAACCTCGACGAGCTCGCCCGCGCCGCGTCGAGCTACGCCGAGGGACTCCACTCCGATCCGGCCCGGCTCGCGGAAGTCGAGCGCCGTCGCGACGTGCTCGGGCGACTGATGCAGAAGCACGGGGCCACCCTCGAGGCGGTGCTGGAGACCCGCCGGCTCGCCGCCCTGGAGCTCGACGTCCTCGACACGGCCGACGTGGACCTGCGCGCAATCGCCGCCCGGCGCCATGCCGCCCTCGGCGCCCTTTCGGCCGCGGCCGCCGCGCTCACCGCCCGGCGCCGCGAGGGAGCGGCCAGCCTGTCCGCTGCGGTGTCCCGGCTGCTCCCCGGGCTCGGCCTTCCGGGCGCGACGTTGTCGGTCGAGCTCCCGCCGCTCGACCCGCCCGGCCCGAACGGGGCCGAGGCGGTGACGTTCACCGCGCAGCTCAACGCGGGCATGGAGGCGCGCCCGGTGGCCCGGGCGGCTTCCGGCGGGGAGCTCTCGCGGCTGATGCTGGCCCTACGCGTCGTGCTCGCCCGGCAGGACGACCTGCCGACCGTGGTGTTCGACGAGGTCGACCAGGGAATCGGTGGGGAGGTGGCGACCCAGGTGGCCGGGGCCCTCGCGGGCGTGGCGGCCCGGCGCCAGGTGGTGGTGATCACCCACCTGCCCCAGATCGCCGCCCGCGCCGAACGGCACCTCGTCGTCAGCAAGCGACCCCGCGCCGGAATCGCCGCCTCCGACGTGCTGGAGGCGCTGGGCGAGGACCGGGTGGAGGAGATCGCCCGGATGCTGGGAGATGCCGACGGGGCGGCGGCCCGCCGGCATGCGGCCGAGATGCTTGCCGGGCCGGCGCCCGCGACGCGCCGCTCGAGGTCCCCGCGGTGAGGCGGCAGTACCTCCTCGCCGCCGCCCTGGGCGCGGCCCTGCTCGGCGGGTGCCGGGACGCCTTCCGCACGGGCAGCGGGACAGCGGCACCCGCCGGCGCCGACACGGCCGCGGTGGCCGGGATCCTGACCATGGATCGCCTGCGGATGTGGGACATGGCCATCCGCAACCTGGCTGCCGCGGCCGCGTCGGACCCCTCGCTCGGGCGCCTGATGCAGAGCCGGCCGGGCGAGAGGCCGGAATCACTGCTCGCCCGGCTCAGCTCCTCGCCGGTGCTCACCGAGGCCATCGGGCGCTCGGGGCTCTCCCCGACCCAGTACATGCTGGTGAACACCGCGCTCTTCCGCGCGCTGGTGACGTCCTACGCGCTGGAGGAGGGCCGCCTGCAGGCCATCCCCGAGGGGGAGAACGCCGCCGACGTGATGTTCGTCCAGCGGAATGGCCAGGAGATCCGGGAGATGGTGGCCCGCACGCGGCGGGAGCTCCGGCCGCTGGTCGGGGAGATCGGGGCGCCGCCGGCCGACGACCCCTGAGGCCGCCGCTCAGCCGAGCAGGAACCCGACTGCCAGCAGGGCGTTCGTCCCCAGGTTCCACAGCACATTGGCGGCGAGCGCGCGCACCGGCACCGGTCCCTCGGGGTCGGCCAGGGCCCATCGCCCGGGGCCCGCGAGCAGGATCGAGGGGACGAGGCCGAGCAGGCAGCTCCGGGGCATCGCCCCGAGGCCCACGCCGAAGAGGATCGCGGCGGGCACCGCCAGCGCGGCGACGAGGTAGAGCCGGGCCGCGTGGGGCCGGCCCAGCATCAGCACCAGGTTCCTGCGCCGGCCCGCGCGGTCGGCCGCCTCGTCGGGGAACTCGTTCAGGAGCAGCAGGTCGAACGTCAGGAAGAACGCCGGGAACGCCGCGGCCCACGCGGCGTCCGAGGCGGGTGCTCCCTGGGCGATGGCGGTGCCGAGCACCGGGAGGAGGCCGAGGCCGAGCCCGGCTGCCACTTCGCCCAGGCCCAGGCGGGCGAACCCGGTCGAGTAACCGGTGACGAGCAGCAGGCCGACGACCAGGACCGGCACGAGGGCCAGGCCGTCACGCGCCACGAACCAGACGCCCACCAGCACGCCCACCAGGAGCGCCGTCCACCCCAGCCGCCTCGCCGCCCGGGTCCCGATGAGGCGGCCCGGGATCGCGCCGCTGCCGCCGCTGAACGGCGTCCGCTGGGTCACCAGGTCGATCCCCGACTCGAAATCGCTCGCCTCGTTGAGCGCATTGACCGCGACGTGCATCGCGACCAGGCCCGCGAGGGCCAGCAGGGTCCGCGGCCAGGAGAAGGTGCCGGCCCAGGCCTGCGCGGCCGCGCCGTTCGCCACCAGGGCCAGCGGGAGTGCCAGGAAGGGCACGCGTGCCACGCCGAACCACCCGGCGAGTCGTGCGGTGCTGGAGCGGGCGTCGGGCATCACGATCCCTCAGGGTCGGTCGGGAGCACCCCATATGCGGAACCGGACGCGCACCCCGGCCGTCACGGCGAGCCAGGCCGGCACGCGTCCCTCGCTCGAACTGGCCACCTGGGTCACCTCCAGGAACGCATCGGCCGGCGTGGCCATGGGTCGGGCTTCCGCCAGTGGCGCCGAGTAGGTGACGCCGGCGCCGAGGAGGACCAGGCGGCGGGCCGTCCCGATGGTGAGCACCGCGGCATCCACCCCGGGGACGGCCGCGCCATCGTACTCGGCGGTGTCCTCGCCGCGGTGCACGTACTCCACCCGCCCGGTGAGCGCGAGGCCCGGCGCCAGCCGCAGGAAGGGCCGGACTCCGAGCGCGAGCTCGTCCCCGGGATCCACCCGCACCGCGGCCAGCCGGTCCGCCGTGGGGAGGGGCACCGTGGGAGGGGCCACGCGGGCGTCCCGCGTGCCGGCGAGCTGGAGCGTCCACCGTCCGGTGGCCCGTGCGCCGAAGGCCCTGCGGCCCAGGTCGAGCGCCGCGTCGACCTCGACATCGGTCTGCCCGTCACCCGGCGGGATCGCGAGGAGGTCGTTCTCCGCCGGCGAGCCCGCCGTGGGCAGCCGGAGCGTCCCGCGGACCGCGAGCCGCAGCCCGCCCTCCCGTTCCGCCGGGTCCCATCGGTCGAGCAGCGTCACGATGCCGCCCACCTCCGCGTCGCCCTGCAGGAAGGCGGTGGACGTGGCCCCGAGCGGCGCCGCGGCGATCGGGCCCTGCGGGTGGGACGCGTAGGCGTCGATGTCGTCGAAGGTCGGGGCCGCGTCGGGCAGTGCGGGCTGGGAAGTGAACCCCGGGATCCCGAGGTCGGCGGCGAGGACGGACTGGTACCCGGCGATGGTCCCGGCGAGTGCGGTGCCCTCGGGGCTGGAGGCGAGGGGTGCGTACGGCGAGGCGGTCGCCGGGTCGGCGAGGGCGCCGGCGAGGCCGTCCCGCAGGGCGGTGCCATCCGCGAGGGCCTGGTCTGCCAGGGCGCGGAGGGCGGGATCGCCGTCGTAGTCGCCCGCCGCGATGCGGGCATCCAGCGTGGCCAGGGCGGTCGTGAAGTCGCCGAGGAACACCCCGGTCTGCTGCTGGCCGGTGGCCGTGCCGTAGAGCGGGTGCGCCGGGTTTACCCCCGCGGCGGCATCGGCGGGGTCGATCGGCCCCTTGAGCCGCACCCGCGTGCGGGTGAAGGGGAGGCTGGCGAAGAGCGTCACCCGGGAGCTGAGCCCCGCCGAGACCCCCAGCCGGAGCGAGCCGGCCTCGGCATACCCATTCGCCTGGAAATCGCCGAGGTTGAACCGGTAGGGAGCCCCGAGGAGGCTCGCGAACCGCCCTTCGGACTCGGCCAGCTCCGGGAAGACGTCGCTCCCGAGCGCGGGGCTGATGAAGTCGGCGAGGTAGTCCTCGCGGTTCCCGTCGTTGAAGCGTTCGCCCGCGGAGGCGAGATAGCCTCCGAGTTCGGCGCGCACCATGCCGCGCGGCACGCCGAGGGCCGGCAGCTGGGCCTCTACCGCGCCCGCCGAACCCGCCAGCCCGATCGCGACGGCCAGCCACGCCGATTGCCTCACCCCGCCTCCGCTGTTAGGCTCCCGGCGTGACGACCCCGTCGCCGCTCCGCCTCGCCACATCCCTCTTCACTTCCGCCCACGCCACCCCCCCGGCCCTTGCGGCCAGCGCTCCGGGTCGGGTGAATCTCATCGGGGAACACCTCGATTACAACGGAGGCCCCGTGCTGCCCATGGCGGTGCGGCGCCGCACC
>JAICEH010000184.1 GCA_025924275.1 Gemmatimonadales bacterium
CAGCCGACCACCAGGTCGACCGGGATCCCGGCGTCGGCGAACGCCTCCTGGAGGCCGAGGGCGGCGGCGCACTTGACGCCGCCGCTGCCGATCACGAGCGCGACGCGCTTGCGCGCGGGTGCTTCCTGCATTCCGCCTCCGGGCGGCAGGGGCGGGAAAGGTTGCGGGCGCCCGGCCCGCGGCGCAAGGCGGCGGTCAGCCGAGGAAGGCGGCCACGGCGTCGAGCGACTCCGGCGCCTCGACGTGGGGCGCGTGGCCGCAGCCGGCCACGACCCGGAGCGGGGCGCCCAGGCCGTCCGCCAGGGTCCGTGCCGTGTCGAGCGGAATCGGGTCGTCGTCGCCGTGCAGCACCAGCGCCGGCACCCGGAGCCCGGCGAGCCGGGGCCGGAGGTCGTACTCGCCCAGGCTGGCCCACACCTCCTGCTGGGTGCGGCCGGTCACGCGGAACGGCGTCATCCCGGCCGCACGCGCCGGGTCGTGGAAGTACCCCGCCACCGACAGCGCGAAGGCGCGCCGCGCATGACCCTCCGGGTCGCGCTCCCGGAGCCCGCCGGCGCGGAGCGCCTCGCGCGCCGACACGAGGGCCGGCGCACGGGAGCGCGCCTCGAAGCGGCGCTCGAACTCGGCGCGGGCGGCGCGCCAGGCGGGGGCGGGGGAGACGAGGGCGAGGCGCACCACGCGGGCCGGGTGCTCCAGGGCGTAGAGGAGGGCGAGGAGGGCACCCCAGGAATACCCGACGAGGGGCAGGCGCTCGAGCCCCCAGGCCTCCCGCAGGGCCTCGAGGTCGGCCACCTGCTCGCGCCAGCCAACCGGCACCTCGCGGCCCACCGGCGAGCGCCCACCGCCGCGCTGGTCGTAGTAGACCACGGTGCGCCCGGCGGCGAGCCGGTCGAAGCCGGGCCGGAGGTAGTCGTGGTGCGCCCCGGGACCGCCGTGCAGCACGACGACCTCGGGGCCGCTCCCCACCCGGCACTCGAACAGCTCGACGCCGCGAACCCGCCGGGTGCGGGGGGCGGGACACTCCGTCAAAGCAGGACCGCGAGCGCCTCGGCGACCCGGCGGACCGCCGCCACTTCGTCCTCGGCGAACGGCCCGGTGACGTCGCTGTCGATGTCGATCTGGCCGAGGATGGCGGACCCGCGCCGGATGAGCACCACCAGCTCCGACCGGGTCTCGAGGTTGCAGGCGAGGTAGTTGCCGACCGCCGTGACGTCGCCGACGTTCTGGTCCTCCCCCGTGGCCACCGCCGTGCCGCAGACCCCCCGTCCGACGGGGATCCGGACGTGGTCGGTCTCGCGGCCGCTCGAGGCCTCGAGCACCAGCTCCCCGCCGTGCAGCATGTAGAGGTACACCGAGGTGTACGGCGGCCCGGCCGCGCGGATGCGCTCCGCGGCGAGCCCCAGCAGGGCGTGGCGTCCCTCCTCCCGGGCGAAGGCGCCGCGGAGCGCGGCAACCACCCGCTCGGCGTCGAGCACCGCCACCTCAGCCGCCCCGGCGGCCCAGGGTGACGCGGCAGGTGCGCTCGGCGCCGTCCCGCACGACCACGACGTCCACCAGGTCGCCCGGCTTGTGCTCCCGGAGGGCGTCGGTCATCCCCTGCAGGTCGGCCACCTGGGTGGTGGCGATGCGGATGATCACGTCCCCGGCCTGGATCCCGGCCCGCTCGGCCGGGCTGTCCTTGCGGACCCCGGTGAGGCGCACGCCCCGGACCCCCCCGGCCATGTCGGGGATCGAGCCGAGGTAGGCCCCGTAGCCGCCGCCCCCGGCACTCGGCGCCGGCGGGGGCAGGTTGATGAAGGTGAGGGCCGTGGGCCGGCTGGCGATCGCCGCGGTCACCGCGGCGGTGAAGTCGGCCACGCGCGCGAGCCCGGCGAGGTCGAGCTTTTCCCAGTCGTCGGTGGACCGGTGATAGTCCTCGTGCAGGTCGGTGAACATGTGCAGCACCGGCACGCCCGCGGCGTAGAACGAGGACTGGTCGCTCCGCCCGTAGCCGTCGCCCTCGTGGTGGAGGGCGAACCCGTACTGCCGGTTGAGCGATTCGAGCAGCGCCGGGAACTCCGCGGCGGTGGCGGAGCCGTACACGATCAGCCGGCCGTTCCGGAGCCGGCCCACCATGTCGAGGTTCACCATCGCCCGGGTGACGGCGATGGGGTACGCCGGGTTGCGGGCGTAGTGGGCGCTGCCCAGCAGCCCGAGCTCCTCCGCCGAGAAGGCGATGAAGACGACGGTGCGGGCCGGCCGGGCCGACTGCAGCCGCCGGGCGATCTGGAACAGGGCGACGGTGCCGGAGGCGTTGTCATCGGCGCCGTTGTGCACCGCCCCCGTGCTGTCGGGGTCGAGCGCGAACGTGCCACCGGGGCCCAGGTGGTCGTAGTGCGCGCCGACGATCACGACCTCGTTCCGGAGCACGGGGTCCCGGCCCGGCAGGATGCCGATGACGTTGGTCCCCTCGGCCCCGCCGACCCCGGCGTGCATCGCGGCTGGCGCATCGGGTGCCACGGTGAAGCGCTGGAACCAGCCGCCCGGGGGAGGCTGGAGCCCCGACTCGGCGAACCGGCGGGCGATGTATGCGGCGGCACTGTCGGCCCCGGGCGAACCGGTGAGGCGCCCGCCGAGCGCGTCGCTCGCGAGGTAGCGAACGTCCTGTCGGACGGCCTCGAGGACCGCCGGGGGCGGGGGCGTCACGCCCGCGGCCGCCTGGGCGGCGAGCGGCGCCGCAGCGGCGTGGAGGAGGAGGAACGGGAGGATGGCGCGAATGCGGGCGGACACGGGAGACCTCGAATCGGGGGCACGAGTACGCAATTCGACGGGGCTGCCGCACCCCGCGCTGACCTCCTGATTCTAACGCCGTCCGTCCCCTTTCGCCGGGACCCCGTGACCGCCCGCACGCCCGCCCTGATCCCGCGCGCAGCCGTCCCTCTCGCCCGTCCCCGGTCAGGGGGCGCGGCGCGTTGCCCGGGGTCCGGCTGCGGCCTATCTTGACCGGAACCTCCCCCGGGACCGCATGGCCGCCCCATCCACGATCATCGGCACGCTCGGCGAACTCCTCGCGCTCCTCGAGCGGGACCCCGCAGCCACTCCCGACACCCTGATCCGCCAGCTGGGCTCCGCAGTGGGCGGCGGCATCACCCTGAGCGCCGACGGATTCGCGATTTCCCTCGACGGGCATCCGCTCCCGGCCGGCACTCCGGGGGCGGAGCGCCTGTTCGAGGCCTGCCATCGCCACCGGGTCGGCCGGGTCACGCTGGGCGCGGGTACCGGGCCCGAGGTGCTGGCGAGGTTCTTCCGGGCGTTCGCCTCGGCCCCCGCGTCGGGCGGGGGCGTCGAGGCGCTCTCGCGGGAGGCGGGGCTCGACCCCGCCGGGCCGATCCGGCTCGAGCCGCCGCGGCGGCTTCCCAAGGCGAGCGATACGATCCAGCTCGACGCCCCCTCCGGGACGGCGGCGGAGTCGCGCGAGGCCGGCTCGACGGGACGCGAGCTCTTCCCCGACCTCGACCTGCTCGCGGCGGAGCGCGCGGCACCCTCGCCGCCGGCGGTGTCGCCGGCAGCACCGCCCCCGCCGGCCGCACCGTCCGGCGGCATCTCCCCGGCGCGCCCCGCCGCAGCCGCCACCGCCTTCCACCGGGTGCCGCTGCCGGAGCTGCTCGAGCGCCTCGAGGCGGCGCCCGACGCGCCGGAGGCGAGCATCATCCTGCAGCACGTCTCCACCCTCCTCCGGCGGGTGGCGGAGGAGCGTCGGCTGGAGGACCTGCTGTCGGCGGGGGCGGCATTGCTGCGCGCCGAGGCCGGGGCCACGACCCCGGAATCGGCGCGGCGGTACGACCTGGCGCTCCGGCGCGCGCTCACGCGGGCGGCGCTTCGCGACCTGGTGCCGCTCGTGGTGATGGGGCCCTACCGGGCGGAGGGCTTCCCGGTGTTCCGCCGCGGCGGGGCCGACGCCACCGACGCGCTGCTCGAGTTCCTGGTGGCGGCCCCGTCGGTGGACGAGCGCGCATCGGCCTTCCGCGCGCTCCAGACGATGACGGAAGGGACCCACTCGATCGTGCACATGCTGCAGCACGACGCGTGGTACGTGCTGCGCAACGTGGCCGAGCTGTGCGGGGTGATGGGACTCGCCCAGGCGGCGCCCCGGCTCACCGCCCTGCTGGGCCACGGCGACGAGCGGGTGCGCCGCGCCGCGGCCGGGGCGCTCGCCCGGCTGGAGGGCGCCGACGCGCTCGAGGGCACGCGACGCGCCCTGCGCGACGCCGCCCCGGTGGTGCGGCTCGAGGCCGCGAAGGCCGTGGGCGGCGCCCGGAGCCTCGGGCTCGCCATGACCGTGGCGCACCTGCTGGAGGAGGAGTCGCATCCCGACGTGACCCGCGAGCTCCTGCTCGCGCTGGGGCGGATCGGCACGCCGGAGGCGATCCAGGTGCTGGGCAAGGCGGCGGAGCCGGGCGGGCGGTTCCGCGGACGGAAGCCCACGGCCACGCGCCTCGCGGCGATCGAAGGGCTCAGGCTGGCGGGCGGGCAGGGCGCCCAGCGCCTGCTGCTCTCGCTTTCGAGCGACACCGACCGCGCGGTGGGACACGCGGCGTCGCGCGCACTGGACGCGATCGCTGGGTAGCGGGGCGCGCTCAGCGCCCCGCGTCGGCCAGCCAGAGATGCATCG
>JAICEH010000185.1 GCA_025924275.1 Gemmatimonadales bacterium
ACGCAGGGGACGCCGGTGAAGTCCTGCAGGACGACGCGAGCGGGGAAGAAGGGAATCTCCCCCCTCGCCGGATCCTGCGGCTGCCAGTCGGCGAGCGCCCGCACGTGCTGCTCCGTCACCACCCCCCGGCCGGCGTGCCGCAGGGCATTCTCCAGGAGGACGCGGATGGAGAAGGGCAGGCGGCCGATGGACCGCCCGCCCTCCCGCTCCAGGGCGGCGAGCTGGTAGACCGTGGCCGGCGTGCCCGCGAGGTCCAGCGTGGCGCGGGAACCGAAGGGATCGGGCTGGGAGGTGGTCATCGTGCGAGTCCCGGAGTCGAGCGGGTGGTCGAGGGCAGGCCCGCAATCTAGCCCCGTCGGGCACCGGCCGCCGAAGGCGGTGGTCGAGGCGGCAGCGTGACGCGGCCCCCGATGCCCGTGGCCCTGGAGCGCCGGGACGACGGGATCCTGGTCACCTGGGACCGCGAGGGCCACGTGGGGTTCTTCGCCGCCCGGGCGCTCCGGATGGCGTGCCCCTGCGCCGCCTGCGTGGACGAGATCACCGGCCGGCCGCTGCTCGAGCCGCGGGCGGTGCCGGGGGATGTCCGGCCGCTCCAGCTCGGGCTGGTGGGGGCCTACGCGGTCCGGGTGACGTGGAGCGACGGCCATGCCACCGGGCTCTACACCTTCGAGTGGCTCCGCCGTGCCTGCCCCTGTCCGCAGTGCAGCGGGGCGGGCCCGGGTGGAGTGGCGGAACCGCCCGCCGGGCGGTAAGATCGAGGCCGCCTCGCCCCTCCCCCGGGGCCGAGGAGGGAGCATGGTCGAGCCGCGTGATCGCCGGGAAGCGCTACTGGGTCATCATCTGGGTGATCTTCCTCGTCGTGGGCGCCGTCGGGCTCGCGGCGTCGGTCTATTGGGGACGGCGCACCCACTGGCGCAACCTCGACGAGCTCCTCCGGGCCCTGGGTACGGTGCTCGTCTCCGGGGGGATGATCCTGCTGCTCGAGCAGCTCGCCGGGGGGCTCGGGACGGTGCTCCTGGTGGTGGCCCTCGCCTGCTTCATCGGGGCCTTCGTCACGGGCCGCCGGATCGAGTGACCCGGGAGGGAACCCTCGCTCCCGCGCGGCGTTAGATTGGGGGCGGAGCCCCGCGCCCCCTTCGTCGGATTCCGGAGGCCGCATGACCGGTGACCAGCACAGCACCTGGCAGGAGGGCCTCGACGCCGGCATCATCGGCGGCCTCACGGTGGCGATCTGGTTCCTGGCCCTCGACCTGCTCGGCGGCCGGGCGTTCATGACCCCGAGCGTGCTGGGCCAGATCGTGCTCTTCGGGGAGTCCCAACCCCAGCTCACCCCGCCGGTATTCGGCGCGATCCTGCTGTACACCGTGCTCCACTTCGTGGTCTTCTGCCTGCTGGGCATCGTGGTGGCCAAGCTCGTCCACCTCGCGGTGGAGAGCTCGTTCTGGCTCTACGGCATCGTGGCCATCTTCGTCGTGTTCGAGTTCTCCTTCTACAGCCTGATGTACCTGCTGTTCGAGGCCACGCGGGAGATCTTCCCGTTCTGGTCCGTCCTGACCGCGAACACCCTCGCGGCCATCGCGATGGGACTCTACTTCTGGCGCAGGCACCCGGCCCTCCGGCTGTCGCTCGAGCGGGTGCCGCTCGGGGCGGCGCCCCCGAGGTGACCGCCGCGCGACCGCTGGCCGCGGCGCTCGCCGCGGCCATCCTGTTCCTCCCGCCCGACACCGTGCACGCGCAGGTCGCCCCGCCCACCACCGGCGGCGCGGCGGCGCTGGCCCGGGATCTCGCCGGCCTGGGCACCTCCAAGCGCGTGCTCGTGGTGGGGGCGCACCCCGATGACGAGGACACGAGCCTGCTGGCGCTCCTGGCCCTCGGCGAGGGAGCCGAGGCGGCCTACCTCTCCCTCACCCGAGGCGAGGGTGGCCAGAACCTGATCGGCCCCGAGCTCGGGGAGGGGCTGGGCCTGCTCCGCACCGGCGAGCTGCTGGCGGCGCGCCGCACCGACGGGGCCCGCCAGTTCTTCACCCGGGCCTACGACTTCGGCTACTCCAAGTCGCTCGAGGAGGCCCTCCGCCAGTGGCCGCGGGACAGCCTGCTCAAGGACGTGGTCCGGATCGTCCGGCGGTTCCGGCCGCAGGTCGTGGTGTCGATCTTCCGCGGCGAGCCGCGCGACGGCCACGGCCAGCACCAGGCCGCGGGCTGGGCGGCGCACGCCGCCTTCGACGCGGCCGGCGATCCCGGCCGGTTCCCGGAGCTCGGCGTCGAGGAGGGCCTCGCGGCCTGGACCCCGGCCCGGCTCTACGTGTCGACTCGCTTCGACTCCGCCGCCACCACCGAGCAGCTCGAGGCCGGGGTGCTCGATCCGGTCGAGGGCCAGTCCTACCACCAGATCGCGATGCGGAGCCGGAGCCTGCACCAGTCCCAGGACATGGGGCAGCTCCAGCGCGTCGGTCCCGCGCCGGTTCGCCTCCGGCTGGTGACCGACCGCACCGGCCGGGGCGGGGGCCTCTTCACCGGGGTGGACACCCTGTTGACCGTTGCGATCGGTGCCGAGCGGGCCCGGCGCTTCGCGCGCACGGGCGCGGACCTCCGCCGACTGGGGCCGGGCGATGCAGCGGCGGCGCTCCCCCTCCTGGAGAGTGCCTGGGAGCTGCTCGCCGGGGCGCGGGGGGTCGAGGTCACCGACCAGCGCCGGCGCCTGGCGGAGGCGGAGCGGATCTTCCGGCGCCTGCTGGTCGACGCCGTCTCCGAGACGGCCGAGGCGGTGCCGGGCGACGTGGTGAACCTGGCGCTCACGGCGTGGAACGCGGGCAGCGAGCCCGCCCCGCTCCGCTTCGAGCTCATCTCCGGGGCCGGCTGGGTGCTGCCGCAGCCGGAGGCCGGCTGCGGGACCGTGGCGCCGGGCGCGGTGCACACGGTGCGGGTGAGTGTGCCGCTCCCGGCCGGGGAGCCACCGACCTCCCCCTACTTCCTCCGCGCAGCCCGGCGCGGGGCGCTGTACGACTGGACGGCGACGCCGCCTGCGGTGCGCGGCCTGCCCTTCGAACCGCCGCCGGTATCGGCGCGGCTGGTCCTCTGCGGCGGTCCCACCCCGCGGGTGCTCGCCGAGCGCCCCGTCACCCACCGGGGGAACGACCAGGCCTCCGGCGAGGTCCGCCGTCCCCTCCTCATCCTTCCGCGAGTGAGCGTGGCACTCGAGCCCCAGGTGGCACTCTGGCCCCGCGACGGTGCTCAGCCCCGCCGCTTCACGGCCGCCGTGCGCCAGGCGGGGCCCGGCTCCACCGCCGGCCAGGTCTCGCTGGAGCTCCCGGCGGGCTGGGAGGGCGGGGCCCCCCGCCGGTTCGAGTTGAACGGGGCGGGCGCCACGCAGGAGTTCGGCTTCGACGTCCGCCCGGCGCGCGGGGCGTCGGGCGGGCTGCAGGAGGTCCGTGCCGTGGCCAGCGGCGACGACGGCGCCCGGTGGACCGCCGGGGTGCAGGTGGTGGACTACCCGCACGTCGTGCCGCGCGCGCACGTGGTGCCGGCGGTGGCCTCGGTGGCGGTGGCCGACCTCCGGCTGCCGGGCGCCCGCCGGATCGGGTACGTGCGCGGGGCGGCGGACCGGGTGCCCGAGGCACTCGCGGCGGTCGGCTTGCCGGTGGAGGTCCTCGACCGGGAGACCCTCGCGCGAGGGGACCTCGCCCGGTTCGACGCCATCGTCGTGGGGCCCCGGGCGTACGAGGTGGACAGTGCACTGGTGCACTCGGGGGAGCGCCTTGCGGGGTTCGCGCGGGCCGGGGGCCTCGTGCTGGTGCAGTACCAGCAGGCGGCGTTCTTCCAGGGCAGCTTCGCGCCCCTCCCGCTCCGCGCCGCGGTGGCGACGGCGGAGCGCGGCCGGCCGGCGTTCGCCACCTACCCGCGGGTGGCCGACGAACTCGCCCCGGTGCGCGTGCTCGAGCCGGGGCATCCGGCATTCAACCGGCCCAACCGCATCGAGGCGGCCGACTGGGACGGCTGGATCCAGGAGCGAGGGCTCTATTTCGCGCCCGGATGGGACCCCGCGTGGACCCCGCTGATCGAGCTCGCCGACCCCGGCGAGCCGGCCCAGCGCGGCGGGCTCCTGGTGGCGCGCGTCGGGGAGGGGACTTGGGTGTACACCGGCCTCAGCTTCTTCCGGCAGCTGCCGGCCGGCGTGCCCGGGGCGGTGCGGCTCTTCCTCAACCTCCTCGACCTCAACGACCACGCGAGGTGACGGTGAGACGGCGAACGGCAGGAGCAGAACGGGGCGGGGGGGCGAGGCTCCGGGGCGCCGGCGCCTGGCTGCCGCTCCTGGCACTGGTGCTCGGGCTCGCCGGCTGTGCCGAGGGCCGGACGCCGGTGGTGGCCTACTCACCCCACGGCGGCACCCAGCTCGCGCTGCTGGAGGAGGCTTTCGAGCGGGCCCATCCCGACCTCGACCTCCAGTGGCTCGACATGGGGAGCCAGGACGTGATCGAGCGCCTGCGTTTCGAGAAGGCGAACCCGCAGGCCGACGTCTGGTTCGGGGGACCCTCCACCATCTTCGACCGCGGGGTCGCCGACTCCCTGCTCCAGCCCTACCGGCCGGCCTGGGCCGACGCCGTGGCGCACGCCGCGCGGGGCGAGGG
>JAICEH010000186.1 GCA_025924275.1 Gemmatimonadales bacterium
GAGTTCGCGGTAGTGCCAGGCGCCGTAGCCGAGGCCCTCGGCGATGGCGCGGCCGGCGGCCTGATCGTCCACCCGGGCGAGCGCCTCCGCGGCCACGTGGAGCACCGCGTCCGGCACCCCGAGGACGCGTGCCCGCTTCGCGGCGGTGCCCGCCGCGCGCCGGAGCCGGCCGGGCGCCAGGCCCTTGAGCGGACCGAGGCCCACGAGCAGGATGCGGCGCGCCGCGCCCGGCGGGTGCAGCAGGAGGGTCTCGTCCTTCTTCCCGGCGAAGTCCTTCGCGGCCAGCGGCCGCGCCAGCGCCCCGCCGCAGGCGGCGTCGAGCGGGGCCAGGGATTTCGGGAGCGGCCCCTCGGGCATCGCGACCGCGAGGAGCGGGGTCTCGACCGACTCGGGGGCGTCGGGACGGAGCAGGATCTCGGCCGGCATCGGCTACCCCAGGTGCTGGATGATCTGGTCGGCGAAGGTGGACGTGGACACCTCGGTGGCGCCGGGGAGCTGGCGGGCGATGTCGTAGGTCACGAGTTTCGCCTCCAGCGCCCCCCGGACGCCGGCGATGATCCGCCGGCCCACGTCCTCCCAGCCCAGCTCCTCGAACATCATCGCGCCGGAGAGGATGACGGCGCAGGGATTGACCTTGTCGAGCCCGGCGTACTTGGGTGCGGTGCCGTGGGTCGCCTCGAAGACCGCGTACCCGTCGCCCACGTTGCCGCCGGGCGCCATCCCGAGCCCGCCGACCTGGGCGGCTGCGGCGTCGGACATGTAGTCGCCGTTCAGGTTCGGCATCGCGAGCACGGAGTACTCGTCCGGCCGCAGCATCAACTGCTGGAACATCGCGTCCGCGATCCGGTCCTGCATCCGGATCGAGGCCCCCGGCCGCCCCTCCTCGCCTTCGCGGTAGGTGGTGCCGCCGAACTCGCGCGCGGCCACCTCGTACCCCCAGTCGCGGAAGGCGCCCTCGGTGAACTTCATGATGTTCCCCTTGTGCACCAGCGTCACCGAGGGGAGGCCGTGGGCTTCGGCATAGCGGATCGCCTTCCGCACCAGGCGCTCGGTCCCGAAGCGCGACATCGGCTTGATGCCGATGGCCGAATCCTCGCGGACCGACTTCCCGAACTCCCCCTGCAGCACCTCGCGAAGCCGGGCCGCCTCCGGAGAACCGGCCGCGAACTCGATGCCGGCATAGACGTCCTCGGTGTTCTCCCGGAAGATCACCACGTCGAGCTTCTCGGGGGCCTTCATCGGGGAGGGCACGCCGGGATAGTGCCGGCAGGGCCGGATGCAGGCGTAGAGGTCGAGCAGTTTCCGCAGGGTCACGTTGAGGGAGCGGATGCCGGTGCCGACCGGCGTGGTGAGCGGCCCCTTGATGGCCACCCGGTGGGTGCGGATGGCGTCCACCGTCTCGTCGGGAAGCCAGCTCCCGGTCTGCCGGAACGCCTTCTCGCCCGCCAGGACCTCGCGCCAGACGATCCGCCGCCGGCCGCCCGAGGCCTGGTGCACCGCCGCGTCGAACACCCGCTGCGAGGCGCGCCAGATGTCGGGGCCGGTGCCATCCCCCTCGATGAACGGAATGATGGGGGCGTCGGGGACCTGCCAGCCCGCAGGGCCGTAGCCGATCGGGGAGCCGGACATCGGGAGCCAGGATGAGGGGAGGGCGCGCCGGATCGCCCGGCGTCGAGCCAGCGGAAGGTAACGGCGGGGTGGAAGACGGCGGAAGAGGCCCGCGCCTACTCGTGGCGGATGGCGTCGATCGGCGAGAGCTGCGCGGCGCGGCGGGCCGGGTAGGTCCCGGCGAGGAGTCCGGTGACGACCGTGACCCCGGCGGCGAAGAGGAGCGAACCGGGAGTCACCGCGACGTGGAGCGGGGCGTCGGCGAACCTCCTGATGAGGGCGGCCGCAAGGAAGGCGAGCCCCAGGCCGAGGGCCGCGCCCAGTACGGCGCCGGCGCCGGTGATGGTCACCGACTCGGCCAGGAACTGCCGCCGGATGTCCTGCTGCCGGGCTCCCACCGCCTTCCGCACCCCGATTTCCCGGGTGCGCTCCGTGACCGAGGCGAGCAGCACGTTGGTGATCCCGATCCCGCCCACGAGGAGCGAGATGCCGGTGATGGCCCCGAGGAAGAGCTTGAAGACCAGAATCCCCTTCCGGAGCTGCTCCAGCTCGCTGCGGCTGGTTTCCACCTCGATCTCGGCGGCGCGGTCGGGCCACCGCGACCCGGCCCAGCGGCGCACCGCCTCGGCCGTGGGCTCCACCGCGGGGATGGTGCGCGCCAGGATTGCAATGGAGGCTGCCGGGGGCCGGGGCCCGGTGATGAGCTCCGCGCGGGCCACCTCGAGCGGGAGGTAGACCCGGGAGGCGACCCCGCCCATCACGGCCGACTCGATACCCACCACTTCCACCTCGCGCCCGCCGATCAGGATGCGCTTGCCGAGCGCGCCGGCACCGCCCAGGGAATCGGCCAGGTCCGCACTCACTACCGCGACCGCCGCGCCGCCATCCGCCTCGTGATCGGCCAGGAACCGCCCGCCGTCGAGGGCCACCCCCATCGCCGCGTTCGCGCCCGCGACCACCCCGACGGCGCGGGCATACCGCCGGGAGCCGCCGGGCAGCGTCACCTCGACCGCGCCCTCCAGCTGGAGCATCACCAGTTCCGCGTCGGGCACGTGTTCCCGGAGCGACGCCAGGTCCGCCGGCCCGAGGGTGATGGGGTCCGCGATGGGCACGAGGAGGCGGTCACGGGACTGGACCGTCTTCGGCGTGACGGCGATGAGCTTGAGGCTCGAGGCCCGCTCGATCTGGCTCCGTCCCAGGCGCTCCATCCCGTCCCCCAGCGCCAGCACCGAGACCAGGGCGGCGACCCCGATGACCACCCCGCTGGTGGCGAGGAGGGTCCGCAGCCGGTTGCCGCGGAGGGAATCGAGCCCGATCTGAAGCGTGGCGCCCAGCGGCATGCCCATCTGGAGACTCTCGGGGGAGCGGGTCGCGCGCCCTACGGCCGGACCTCGTTGCCGGTTTCAGGGCGAAACATGCCCTCCCGGCGACCAGCGAGCCGGCCCCCCGCCCTCAGGCGAGTGCCCCTGCGAGGTCCCGGAAGTGCTCCAGCGCCTCGGGATTCGCCAGCGCCTCGGTATTGCGCACCGGGCGGCCGTGGAGCACCTCCCGGACGGCGATCTCGGAGATCTTGCCACTCACGGTCCGGGGGATGTCCGGCACCTCGGCGATGACCCGGGGGACGTGGTGCGGGCTCCGGGCCTCGCGGATGCCCTGGCGGATCCGCTCCCGGAGCGCATCATCGAGCCGGTGGCCCGGTCGCATCCGGACGAAGAGGACGATCCGCACGTCCGGCTCCCCATCGAGTTCGACTTCCTGGCCTACCGCCACGCACTCGAGCACCTCCGGAAGGCGCTCCACCTCCCGGTAGATTTCCGCGGTCCCGATCCGGACCCCGCCCGGGTTGAGGGTGGCGTCGCTTCGGCCGTGGATGACCAGGCCGCCGTGGGGGGTCAGCTCCGCCCAGTCCCCGTGGGTCCAGACGCCGGGGAAGCGCTCGAAGTAGGCGGCGCGGTACTTCGCCCGGTCGGGATCGTCCCCGAAGGCGACCGGCATCGAGGGGAAGGGCCTGGTGCACACGAGGTCCCCCGCCACGCCACGGACGCTCTGGCCCGCCTCGTCGAAGACGTCCACCGCCATCCCGAGGCCGCGGACCTGCAGCTCGCCCCGGCGCACCGCCCCGAGCGGATTGCCGAGCGCGAAGCAGGAGATGATGTCGGTGCCCCCGCTGATGGAGGCCAGCTGCACGTCGGGCTTCACGTGGCGGTAGACGTAGTCGTAGCCCGCGGGCGCGAGTGGACTGCCGGTGGAGAGGATGGTCCGGAGCGCCGGCAGCCGGTGGGTGGCGGCCGGCCGCACCCCCTGCTTCTCGGCCTGGGCCAGGTACCGGGCGCTGGTGCCGAAGACGGTGAGCCGCTCCGCCTCCGCCAGGTCCCACAGCGCATCGGGCTTCGGGGCGAGCGGGGCGCCGTCGTACAGCACCACGGTGGCGCCTGCGGCCAGGCCGGAGACCAGCCAGTTCCACATCATCCACCCGCAGGTGGTGAAGTAGAAGATCCGGTCGTCCGGCCCGAGGTCGGTGTGCAGTACGAGTTCCTTCAGGTGCTGCAGCAGGGTGCCGCCGGCGCCGTGGACCAGGCACTTGGGCAGGCCGGTGGTCCCGCTCGAGTACATCACGTAGAGGGGGTGGTCGAACGGCAGCCGGGCGAACCGGAGGGGCGGATCGTCGTCGGGGCCGAGGAAGTCGAGCCACCACCGGGCGGTGCGGCCCGGCCCGCCCAGGCCCACGATCGCCGAGGCGATGGGCGAGGCCACCAGCGCGGGCACGACGATCACCTCGCGGACGCTGGGAAGGGCGGCAACGATGGCCTCGGCGCGCCCCAGGCAGTCGATCGCCTTCCCGGCGTAGCGGTACCCGTCGGCGCAGACGAGGACGGTGGGCTGGAACTGGCTGAAACGGTCGAGCACGCCCTGCACCCCGAAGTCCGGGGAGCAGGAGGACCAGACGCCGCCCAGGCTCGCGGTCGCGAGCATCGCCACCACGGCCTCGGGACGGTTGGGCATCCAGC
>JAICEH010000187.1 GCA_025924275.1 Gemmatimonadales bacterium
ATCGTCTACTACATCGACCCCGCGACGCCGGTGCAGTGGCGCAGCTGTCTCAAGGACGGGGTCAACGACTGGCAGAAGGCCTTCGAGGCGGCCGGATTCCGCAACGCCATCTTCGGGCGGGATGCGCCGACGCCGGCCCAGGACCCGGAGTTCTCGCTGGACGACGCCAGGTATTCGGTCATCCGCTACTTCGCGTCCCCGATCCAGAATGCCTACGGGCCGCACGTCGCCGACCCGCGCTCCGGCGAGATCCTGGAGAGCCACATCGGCTGGTACCACAACGTGATGACCCTGCTGCGCAACTGGCACCTGATTCAGACCGCGGCGATCAATCCGGGCGCGCGGCGCACCAAGTTCGACGAAGCCCTCATGTGCCAGCTCATCCGCTTCGTGTCCTCGCACGAAGTGGGGCACACCCTCGGGCTGCCCCACAACATGAAGGCGTCCAGCTCCTATCCGGTGGACTCGCTCCGCTCCGCCAGCTTCACCCGCCGGATGAACACCGCGCCCTCGATCATGGACTACGCCCGGTTCAACTACGTCGCCCAGCCGGGCGATACCGGGGTGTCGTTCAATCCCGCCATCGGACCGTACGACCACTGGGCCATCCGCTGGGGCTACCGGCCGGTGATCGGCGCCGCGTCGCCCGACGAGGAGAAGCGCATCCTCGACGGGTGGGTCCGGGAGCGGGAGGGCGACCCGCTCTACCGGTTCGGCGACCCGAGCGCGATCGACCCGACCTCCCAGACCGAGGACCTCGGGGACGACGGCGTACGGGCGAGCGACTACGGGATCGAGAACCTCAAGCGGATCCTGCCGGAGCTCCGCGCGTGGTCCCACCGGCCCGGGGCCGACTATGCCCAGCTGCGCGAGCTGTACGACCAGGTGCTGGTCCAGTGGATGCGGTACATGGGGCAGGTCACCACCGTGATCGGCGGGGTCACGCAGACGCGGAAGGCGATGGACCAGGAGGGGGCGGTGTACGAGCCGGTCCCCGCGGCGCGGCAGCGCACGGCGATGGAGTTCCTGGTGCGCCAGGCCTTCCGGACCCCCTCGTGGATCATCGACCCCGAGACCCTGTCGCGGATCGAGCCGGGGGCCGGGGCGGTGGAACGGCTCCGGCGGCGGCAGGTGGCCGTGGTCGACAACCTGCTCGAGCCCGGCCGGCTGCAGCGGGTGATCGAGGCGGAGGCGGCGGCCGGGGCATCGGCCTACGGCCTGGGCGCGCTGCTGGCGGACACCCGGCGCGGCATCTGGACCGAGCTCGCCCGCGGCGCGGCCGCCGACCCCTACCGGCGCAACCTGCAGCGGGGCCACGTGGAGCGGCTGCGCTACCTGATGACCGTGGAGGAACCGCCCGCCACGCCGGCGCAGCAGCGCTCACCCAACTTCACGCCCGTCTCGGTGAGCCAGAGCGACATCCGGGCCTTCGTGCGCGCCGAGCTGGAGACCCTCCGGGGCGAGATCCGGGCCGCACTTCCCCGCACCACCGACCGCGGCACCCGGGTGCACTACGCCGACGTGCTCGCGCGGATCCAGGACATCCTGGAGCCGAGGCGGCCGTAAGGGGAGAGGGGAGAGGGGAGCGGGGAGCGGGGCGCGGGACCTCCCCGCTCCCCTCCCGCTCACTCCCTGCCCGCCAGCCCCGCGAGCACCTTCAGGAACCGGCGCTGCGCCGGCCGGTCCTTGACCGCCACGAAGATCGTGTCGTCGCCCGCGATGGTTCCCACCACCTCGGACCAGGCCAGGCGGTCGAGGGCGGCCCCCACGCGATTGGCCTCGCCCGGCGGGGTGTGGATCACCACCAGGGCGTCGCCCGAAGGGTCGGCGCCGAGCAGGCCCTCGGCAATCCGTCGCTCGTCGCTGTCCGGCGCGAACTGCTCGCCTGCCGGCCGGCGGCGGTAGGCGCCCTCCACCTTCACCAGCCCGAGTCCCTGGATGTCGCGGCTCAGCGTGGGCTGGGTGACCTCCCAGCCCTCCTCCGCCAGCAGCGCACTCAGCTCGTCCTGGGTGCGGATGGCGTGGGTGGCGACCATTTCCAGGATCTTGAGCTGCCGCTTCCGCCGCTCGGCCGTCACCGGGCCCTCCCCGCCAGCCGGCGGAGCGCCGCCCGGAAGCGCCGCTCCTCCCTCGCCCGCCACGCCGCTCGGGCGCGGAGCCGGGCCCGGGCGCCGGAGAGGTCGGGGTTCCCCAGCGCACCCCGTCCCGCCCGCCGCTGCCGGATCTCCGCCGGCGTGACCGGCGCGAACGCCTCGCCGGCGGCGAGCGCCGCCTTCACCTGGCGGTAGGCGGCGCGGAACGGCGTCCCCGCCTCCACCCGCCGCATCACCTCGTCGGTGGCGAGGGCTCCACGGTCGAGAGCGGCGAGCGCTCGCGCCCGGTCCACGCCCAGCTGGGGCACCGCCCAGGCCAGCGCCCGGAGCGCGGCGCGGGTCCGCTCGATCCCCCGCATCACCGGTTCCTTGAGCAGCTGCCAGTCGCGGTGATAGCCGGACGTGAGGCCTCCGCGGATGGCCAGCACCGCCACCAGGTCCCCCTCCACCGCGGCGAGCTCTCCCCGCGCGAGCTCGAAGAGATCCGGGTTCCGCTTCTGCGGCATGATGCTCGAGCCGGTGGCCAGCCCGGACGGGAGGGTCAGGAAGCCGAATTCCTCGGAGGAGAGCAGGACCACGTCGGCGGCCAGCGTCCGGGCCTCGTGGCCCAGCTGGAGGCACCAGGCGAGGGCTGCGGCCTCGAGCTTCCCGCGACCGGACTGCACCATCGCCACGTTGGGCTCCGGTGCGGCGAAGCCGAGTGCCCGCGCCGCCACGGCGCGGTCGATGGGGAGCGGCACCCCGTACCCCGCCGCGGAGCCCAGGGGGGACCGGTCGAGCGCCGGCCAGAACCCCGTGACGCCGCCCAGGGAGTCGCCCAGCCCCTCGGCGAGGGCCGCCGCCCAGAGCGCCGGGCTGGACGGCATCGCCCGGCGGGTGTGGGTGTAGCCGGGCCAGAGCGCGCTCCGGTGGCGGGCCGCGAAGCGGAGCAGCTCCCCGGCCAGTGCCTCCGCGTCGGCGTGCAGCCCGAGGACGGCGTCCTTGATCCAGAGCCGGAGGTCGGTGGCCACCTGGTCGTTCCGGGAGCGCCCGGTGTGGAGCCGCTCGCCCGCGTCGCGGGCCCGCCGCGTGAGCCACGTCTCCACCGCGGTGTGCACGTCCTCGTGCCCGGGTCCCGCGGCGAGTCGCCCCGCGTCCACTTCCCGGAGGGCGCGGCGGAGGAGGCGCCGGAGGTCGGCGTGCTCGGCACCGGTGAGGAGCCGGGCCCGCCGGAGTCCCTCGACGTGGCCCAGGCTGCCCAGGACGTCCCAGCGCAGCAGGCGCGCGTCCCACGGGCGGTCCCGGCCGGCGGTGAACTCCCACAGGGCCGCGTCGGGTGCGGCATCCCCGCCCCAGAGCGTCATCGGTCGCGCCATCTCAGGCTCCCTGCAGGAAGTCGGTGGCCACCCGGGCGTAGAAGCCCCGGGCCTCGCTCACCTCGGCGAGCTCCACGAACTCGTCGGCGGTGTGGGAGCGGAACGACGTGCCCGGACCGCACTTCACCGCGTCGGCGTCCCGCACGAAGACCCAGTCGGAACAGGTGGGGCTTCCGTAGGAGTGGCCGGTGGGGCGGGCCGCACGCATCACCGCGAGCAGCGGGGAGCCGGCCGGCGTCTCGCAGGGGACGAGACGGTCGGACGCCACGGCCACCTCCACCCCCGCCAGGGCGCGGATGCGCTCGGCCAGTTCGGCGTGGGTCCAGTTGGGGGTGCTCCGGACGTCGAGGATGGCCCGTGCGGTGGCCGGGGTCACGTTCCGGCTGACCCCGGCCTCGACCATCGTCGGCGTCGCGGTGACGCGCCCGAGCACCGGATGCGGGCGGTCGTCGGTGAAGCCCTCCAGCGCCACCACCGCGCGGGCGAGGCCGCTGATCGCGTTGGTGAACGACGCGTCGGCCGCGCGGCCCGCGTGGCGCTGGTCGCCCCGGGCCACGAGGTCGAGCATGAGGAGGCCGCGCTGGGCCACGGCGAAGTCGAGGGAGGTGGGCTCGCCCACCACCGCCGCGTCCACCCGGCCGGCCCGCTCCACCAGCGCGGGCATCGAGGTGTGCCGGGTCTCCTCGCCGTACCCGAGGAGCAGCAGCAGCCGCCCCGATCCCGGGCCTCCGGCTGCCCGCAGGTCGTCCGCGGCCGCCAGCATCGCCGCCACGCTCGCCTTCGCGTCCCCGGAACCGCGCCCGTACAGCCGGCCGTCCACGACGGCGGGCTCGAACGGGTCGCGGGTCCAGCCCTCGCCCGGTGGGACCGTGTCGAGGTGGGAGACGAACGCGAGGGTGGGGCCGGGCGCCCCGCCGGCCACCTCGACCAGGACCCCGTCGTCCCCGCGGCGGACGTCGAGGCCGCGCGCCCGGGCCCACGCCTCGACGGCGCGGCCGATCCGCTCCTCGGAGCCGCTCACCGAGGGCGTGGCCACCAGCTCCGCGAGGAGCCGGTGCTCAGTCGGCGAGGTCGACGCCAAGGTAGGTCGCCTTCTCCTTGCGGCCCACGATCATCGTCCCCGACCCCGCCCCGGTGAACACCTCCATC
>JAICEH010000188.1 GCA_025924275.1 Gemmatimonadales bacterium
CCGTCCCAGTCGGCGAGGAAGCCTCCGCAAGAGAGCCGGAGCCCCTCCACCCGGAGCCCGTCCGTGCCACGCAGCACCGGCGTGGCCACGTCCTGGGCGAGCACGTTGACGATCCGCAGTGTGACTTCCGGGCGCCGCCCCCCGCGGCAGAGCTCGGGGTTGAGGGTGAACGGGATGGTGGTCGAGGGCCAGAAAGGGTTGGGGAAGTTCTCCCCGAGATCCACTGGCGGCGGCGGGGCCCCCTGGGCCGACAACGGTGCCGCGAATGCCAGCAGGACGAGTCCCCAACCCGGCCACGCCAACCTGCGCATGGGGACTCCTTGGCTGACGGAAGGGGTGGGTGGCTCGCGGGCCTCCTGCTGTCGTGAAAGTGATTGTGCGACCGGCGGTTACCCGAAAGTATGCCGGGCCGTCGAGTCGGCTGTCAAGCGAGCCGCGGTCCCGGCACCCGGACGTCCCCCCGCCGGAGGGTCCACCCCTGGCGGTCGGCCCACTCGAGGAGCGGGATGAGGTGCTTCCGGGACAGTCCCGTCCTTTCCCGGAGCCGCCCGGGGGTGATCGCACCGGTCGCGGCCAGGTTCCGGAGGTCGGATTGCAACCGTCGGGCCGCCGTCGCCCCCAGCCAGCGCTCCCGGTCCACCCGATGCACGAGGCCCGCCAGTTCGGCCTCACGCAGCAGGGCCGGGGTGGCGTCCGGCGCCAGCTCGGCCAGCCCGGGTGCCGCGAGCCCCGCTGCCTCCACCCGGGCGGCGAGGGCTGCCGCCGCGCCCGAGGGCTCGTCGGGCCAGGCGCCCCGCCGGGCCCGCCCGTCACGCACCGTGAACGCGCCTTCCTGCTGGAGCCCGGCCAGCGCGGCGGCCACCACACCACGATGGTGCCGCGGGAGGACGCGCAATTCCGCGAGCGGCACGGCGGGAGTCCCGTCGAGGCGGGTGAGGGTCGCCTCGCGCGCCGCTGCAAGGGCGGCGGGATCCAGCAGGCGTCCATCGTGCTGTGGCAGTCCGGCGGCCCGGGCCGCCGCCCGGGCGGAGACGGGCGGCAGGCCGAGGAGGACCGGGAGCTCGTCGGGGGCGACGCCCCCCGGCCGCCTCTCGACCAGGGCGGCGAGGCGCGTGACCGCATCGCCCGCACTCAGGCCCTCGGGCCACCGCGCACGCGCTGGCGGCGACGGATCGACGACCACGCCGCCGCCGAGGGTGACCACCGGGCTGTAGCTCCGCAGCACGAACCGCTCGCCGCCGCGGGTCACCATCGGGGTCTCGAGGGCCAGGCGGATGAGGCCCGGCCGGTCGGCGCGCCGACGCACCCGGGCGAGGCACTCCGCGGTGCCGGCCAGCACGCGCACCCGCGTTCCGTGGGAGGGCGCCGGCGTTTCGGGGGGGAGCTCGAGCGTGGCGTCGATGGCACTCGACTCCCGCCAGGGCGCTTCCGCCGAGACCAGGACCTGGCCTCTCGCCGGGTGCCCCTCGCGGAGCGCGTGGGCGAGCCCGACGCGCTCCCCCGCCGCGGCCGACTCCGCCGCACGGCCGAACGACTCGACCCGCCGCACCCGGCCGGTCGCCGGCCCCGGCCGGAGCGCGAGCCAGTCGCCCTCGCGGACGGTCCCGCTCACCACGCTCCCGGTCACGACCGTGCCGGCGCCCGCCACCGTGAACGCCCGGTCCACGTCGAGCCGGAAGAGGTCGAGGTGCCGCTCGTCGTCCCGTGCCGTTCCCAGCTCCGCCAGACGCCTCCGCAGGTCCTCCACCCCCTGCCCTGTCCGGGCGCTCACCACCGCCGGAGGACCGAACGCCACGGCCGAGTCCGCCAGCCAGGCCGCGACCTCGGCGGCGAGCAGCGCGAGCCGGTCGGTCGTCGCCAGGTCCGCCCGGGTGATCACCGGGATGCCGCGCGGCACGCGAAGCGCCTCGAGGACGGCCCGGTGCTCGCGCGTCTGGGACCGGATGCCCTCGTCCGCCGCCACCACGAGCAGCACCACGTCCATCCCCGAGGCGCCCGCCGCCATCGTCCGCACCAGGTCCTCGTGGCCCGGCACGTCCACCACCCCGGCCCGGACCGCCCCCAGGTCGAGCGGAGCGAAGTTGAGCTCGAGGGTGAGCCCGCGCCGCTGCTCCTCGGCCAGCCGGTCCATGCGCCGACCGGTGAGCGCCTCGACCAGCGCCGACTTGCCGTGGTCCACGTGGCCGGCCGTCCCGACGATCACGGGCCGTCCCAGGTCGCGCGCTCCCAGAATCGGAGCGCCGGCAGGTCCGCGCCCTCGGCGAGGTGGTACTGCACGTACCGCGCGAGGAGCCGGCGGTGCGCCGCCGCGTGCGGCCGGTCGAGCTCGGGGAGCGGCGCGTGGGGATCGAGGAGGTCCTCGAGGCCCCGCCGTGAGTCTGCGGGGAGCCGGGTGGCCGCGTGCCCGGCGGCGCAGGCGGCGCAGAGGGCCCCGCCGTCCTGGGCGCTGAACGGGAGCGGGCCCTCGGGCGCCACCGGCGCTCCGTCGCGGGCGCACCGGTCGAGCGCCGGCGCGAAGCCGAGCACCGAAACCAGGCGCCACAGCATCCGGAGCGCGACCGCCTCGAGCGCCTCGGCCGGGGCCTCCTCGAGCAGGGAAAGGGCTCCCTCGAGGAGGTCGGCGCTCTCCGGGTGCGGCTCCGGGTGGCCGAAGCGCTGCATCACCTCCGCGAGCGCGCTCGCCGCGGCGTAGCGGGCGACGTCCGCCGCCAGCCCCATCCGGAGGTGGAGGAGGTCGAACCCCGTGAGGAGGTGGAGCTCGCGGTGCTCGTGCATCACCAGGTGCGCGGTGCCGCTCGAGAGCGGCTGGAGGGCCGCCCCGAATCGACTGCGCGGACGCATCGCGCCCTTCGCGATGGCGCTCACGACGCCGTGCTCGCGGGTGGCCAGGCGGACGATCTTCGAGGTCTCGCCGTACCGGATGGTGGAGAGGAGGATCGCGGGAGTCGTGACCGACGGCATCGGGCGCGGGGCGCACTCAGGGCTGGTGCGGGACCAGTGCCAGCGCGATCGCGCTGGGGCACGGCCCGAGCGCCAGCTCGCGCAGCGTCGTGAGGTCGCGGCGGAGCACGGTGAGGACCCCCGGTGTGCCGGCGCAGCCGGCCTGCCGCGCCACCCACACGCGCCCGTCGCCATCCACCGCGACCCCCACCGCCCCGGGGAGCGGGATCCCGTTCCCCGCCCCGCGGGTGAACCGGCGCTCCCGCGTGTCGAACTCGAGGAGGCCCTCGGTCCGCGAGGTCACCAGGATCCGGTCATCGAGCGCCGCGGCGGCCCCCGGTCGGGACCCGAGCCCGCCGAAGCTCGCGAGCTCGGTCGCCTCGACCGGGTCCACGATGTGCAGCCGTCCCTCGGGCGCACCCGGGTCGCCGCCCGCGATGACGTAGAGCTGGCCATCGTGGCCGACGGCGGTCGCCGCCGCGTGCACCGAGCCGGGCAGGCCGATCGAGTCCTGCGTGGCCGGCGAGTCGAAGTCCGACGGGTCGATGACGCTGATCCAGCTCGGGCCAGCCGTGCAACGGTCCGCCTCACCGGCGCACGGGACGGTGTTGGAGTTCACCACGAAGAGTCGGCCGCGGGTGAAGGCGAGCCCGCGCGGGTCGGGGCCCACGGACACCGACGCGGTGTCGCCCGTCGCCAGCGAGATCCGGCCGACCCGGTCGAGCCCGGCGAGGGCGACGAACAGGACGGTATCGGACGCGAAGGCGGCCGCCGCGGGAGCGGACCCGGCCGGCCACTCGACCTCGCGGATCAGCGCCGCCTGGCCGAGGTCGAAGACCGCCACCTGGTCGCCGCCGCCGAACGGCACGGCCAGCAGCCTGCCCCGCACCGCCATCCCGGGCGGCGCGGCCCCGGCGGCGAGCGGCACGGCCTCGGCGTCCTCCGGCGCGGCCACCTCCCGGATGCCCAACTCGGCCGCGACGGAGTCGGTCACCGCCAGCAGCTCATTGGGCGCCGGCAGCGGATCCGCCACGTCGGCGCACCCCGCGAGGAGCAGTGCGAGGATCGAGGCCGAGCGACGGAAGGGAGCGGGGGCCATGCCGGGAAAGGTAAGCGGAGGCCCGCCTGCGGCGCGCCTCACCGCCCGGTCCGCACTCCGACGAAGAACGCCCGGCCCCGGCCGGGGTAGCCGACCACGGTCTCGTAGCCGGCGTCGAAGGCATTCTCCACCCTGAACGTGGCCACGATGGGTGTCCCGGAGGGCAGCGCCACTTCGGCGGAGAGGTCGGTGACGGCGTAGGCGTCGAGCGTCACGCGCTCGGCCGGGAAGCCGGCGAAGTCGAGATCCTCCCGGTCACCGGTGAACGAGATCCGCCCGCCCAGCCGGACGGCGGGCGAGGCGGTGAAGTCCAGGGCCAGGGAGCCGGACTGCCCCGGCCGCCGGAGCAGCTCCTCACCCGGCGCGAAGGCGCTCGTGGCGCCAGTTCCCGACTCGGTGACCTCGGTGGCCAGCATGGTCCAGGTGGCCGCCGCCCGGAGGCGGCTTCCCAGCCGGGCCCGCACCGCCGCTTCCAGCCCG
>JAICEH010000189.1 GCA_025924275.1 Gemmatimonadales bacterium
CTGAGGACGGCTGGGCCGACCGAGCCGCCCCAGCCGCCCTCAGCCGCCCTCAGCCGCCCTCAGCCGTCCTCAGCCGCCCTCAGCCGTCCCCAGCCGCCCCCTCCAACTCCCCCAGCCGCGCCATCGCCCGCCGGAGGTGCGGGATCACGATGCTTCCCCCCACCACCAGCCCCACCCCGAACGCCTCGAGGAATTCCTCCCGCGTCACCCCCTCCTCGCGGCAGCGGATGACGTGGTAGGTGATGCAGTCGTCGCACCGGAGGACGAGCGACGCCACCAGCCCCAGCAGCTCCTTGGTCTTGGTCCCCAGCGCGCCCGCCTCGTAGGCCCGGCCGTCGAGGGCGAAGAAGCGGTTGATCGTGAGGTTGCCCGCATCGAGGATGATGTGGTTCATCCGTTCGCGGAACTCGCGGAACTCGGCCAGCGTGGTCGGGGCGTCTGCCATGGGAGGTCGAAGGTCGAAGGTCGAAGGTCGGGGGTCGAAGGTCGAAGGTCGAGGGTCTAAGGTCGGGGGAAGTGGCGGGAAAGGACAGGGGCCGGGCGTCGCCGCCCGGCCCCCCATCCTCCTTCGACTTTCGACCTTCGACCCTCGTGCTCAGCTCGTCCCCGACGGCTCCACCACGGCCTTGTAGCTCTCCGGGTCCCACTTCGGCCGCTCGGCCGCGTTCCCGATGTCCTGGCCCAGGTAGAAGATGAGCCGCGCGAGCCGCGCCATCTTCTCCGCGTCGATCTTCTCCGGGGAGTCGCTCGCCTGGTGGTAGTCGGCGTGGACCCCGTTGAAGAAGAACAGGATCGGTACGCCCTTCCGGGCGAAGTTGTAGTGGTCCGACCGGCGGTAGAAGTTCTCGTCCGGCCAGATGTCGTCGATCGCGGTCATCCCGAGCTCGGGATGCTGGGCGTTCACCCGGTTGAGCGTGGCGCCAAGGTCGGAGTGCTCCTTGCCGATCGCGACGATGGTGTCGGGCCAGTTCCGCCCCACCATGTCGAGGTTGACGTTCGCCACCACGTCCTTGAGCGGCACGGTGGGATGCTCGGCCCAGTGGGCGCTGCCCCAGAGCCCGCGCTCCTCGCCGCTCACCGTCATGAACACGATAGAGCGCTTGGGCCGCGCGCCCTTCTGCGCGAACGCCCGCGCCAGCTCCACCACCATGACCGTCCCGCTGGCGTCGTCGTCGGCGCCGTTGCAGGTCGAGTCCGCGCCCTGCGCCCGGCACCGGCCGCCGCTGGTCGTGCCCACGTGGTCCATGTGCGCGGTGAACAGGACGTACTCCCCCTTGAGCGCGGGATCGCTGCCCTCGAGGATGCCGATGGTATTGGGCGCCGAGAGCGCCTCTCCCGCCGCGTTGCCCACGGTCACTTCCGCCGTGACGCCGGGGAGGGACCGGACCACTCCCTCGGTGCCGGCCCGGAGCGCCGCCGGATCCGCGCCGGTGCCCCGGAGGAAGGCGTCCGCGGCGTCGCCCCGCACCTCGAGCACCGGGGTTTCCCGTTCGCCCGACGGCCGGCTGATGGAGGCCCGCTGCTGGCGCGCCACCTGGGCGTCGAAGCCGGTCCCGGTGCGGCCGCTCAGCACCACCACCGCCGCGGCGCCCTCCCGGAGCGCCACCTGCACGCTCGCGGGGATCCGCGGCCGTCCCGAGCCCGGCGCCGAGGCCACCACCAGCACCTTGCCCTTCGGCCCCGCCGCCATCACCTGCTCGGCCGTGGCCGCCCCGGAGACGATGAGGACCGGCCCGCTCACCTGGGTCGTCGCCGTCACCGGCCGGAGGCTCGCGACGTCCGAGGCGAAGGAGCCGGTCCAGGCCCCGCCCGGGCCGCGGAGGACCAGCGACGACTTCGCCGGGTCGAGCTGCACCCGGCTGATCGGGTAGCGCTGGATCCAGCCGCCCCGGTCGCCCGCCGGCTTGAGCCCGGCGCGCCGGAACTCGTCGGCCACCCACTGCGCGGTGAGGTCGAGCCCCCGGCTCGGGGTGTCGCGGCCCTCCATCGAGTCGTGCGCGATGATGCCGACGCGCTCGGCGATCGACGCCGCGGTGATCGTCTGGGCTGCGCGGTCGGCCGCCGGGCGGTCCGCCGCGGCCATCTGCGCGTGGAGCGGCGCGGCCACGACCAGTGCCGCGAATGGAAGGAGTCGCTTCATGAAGGGAATCGGTTCGCTGGGAGAGGTGAGGATTGCCATCCCCGGAAGGTACGCGGGCGGGAGGCCCCGTGTTTCAGTCGGGCAGACGGACTGTCCGACTGCCCGACCGTCCGACCGTCCGACCGCCTTACGGCTTCCTCCGCCGGAGCTCCGGCCGCGACCGCGGCGGCTCGGTCTTGGGCGGCTCGCGCTTCGGCTCGACCCGCCGCGGCTCCTTCCGGGGCTCGACCCGCCGCGGCTCGTTCCGGGGCTCGACCCGCCGCGGCTCCTGCCGCGGCTCCGCCCGGCGCGGCTCCTGCCGCGGCTCCACCCGGCGCGCCTCGGGACGCGGCCGGGCCTGCTGGGCGGCCGCGGCGGGCGGGCTGGCAAGGAGGATGACCAGGAGGGCCGGGAGAGCCAGGCGCACTGAAACCTCGAACGTGGACGGGGCGTAGCGCGGGTAGGAGGAGCAGACCCCGTGCCAATGATCCCCCGGTTCCGAACCTCCTGCCCTGTAGGGTCTTACCAGCCGCCCAGCCCCCCAGCCGCCCAGCCGCCCTGTCCCCGGCTCCAGACACGGCGTCCGCGTTGACTGTCCCGCGCCGACCCCGGTACGATTCGCGGCCGATGCCCGCCGCCCTCGCGCCGTCCCGCCCCGACCTGCTCGACCCGCTGGAGGTCGCCCGCCTCGGCGGGCTCGAGGTGGTCACCGAGGGGATCGTCGAGGGCTTCCTCGCCGGGCTCCACCGGTCGCCCCGCCGCGGCTTCTCGGTCGAGTTCGCCGAGCACCGGATGTACCAGCCGGGCGACGATCTTCGCTATGTGGATTGGAAGCTGCTCGGGCGGAACGACCGGCTCTACCTCAAGCAGTACGAGGAGGAGACCAACCTCCGGGCGATGCTGGTCTGTGACGTGAGCGCCTCGATGGCCTGGACCGGGGCGCCGGCCGCCCGGCTCTCCAAGCTGGAGTACGCGCGCCGCCTCGCCGCCGCCATCGCCCTCGTCCTCCTCCGCCAGCGCGATGCCACCGGCCTCCTCGCCTTCGACGACGAGGTGCGGGCCATCGTGCCCGCCCGCGCCCGCGCCACCCACTGGCGGGTGATCGGCCAGGCGCTCGACGGCCTGGCGGCCGGGCGGGGCACGGCCGCCGAGCCCGCCCTGCGCCGGGTCGTCGGCCTGCTGCGCCGGCGCGGCCTCGTCGTGTTCATCTCCGACCTCCTGCTCGAGCCCGACCTCGCGCTCCAGGCGCTCGGCTACCTGCGCCACCGCGGACACCAGGTGCTCGTGCTCCACCTGATGGACCCCGCGGAGGTGGAGCTCGGCGGACCGGCCGAGGCGCGGTTCGAGGATCCCGAGTCGGGACAGGCGGTCGCCCTGCGACCCCGCGACTGGGCCGAAGCCTACGCCCGCACGGTGCGCGCGGCGGTGGACCGCTGGTGGTTCGCCTGCCGGGAGCGCGGCGTCGCCTACCACCGGATCACCACCGACACCCCCTTCGGGCTCGCGCTGCGCGCGGCGCTGGTGCGCCCCAGCCTCGCGTGATCGGGTTCCTGCAGCCGTGGCTGCTCGCGGCGCTGCCCCTCGCCGCGCTGCCGCTCGTCCTCCACCTCCTGGCCCGGCGCGAGCCGCCCACCGTGGCCTTCCCCGCGGTGCGCTACCTGGTCGACGCCACCCGGGAGCACCAGCGGCGCCTCCGGCTGCGGCACTGGCTCCTCCTCGCGGTGCGGACGCTCCTCGTCCTGGCGCTGGTCCTCGCCGCCGCCGGCCCGACCCTGCCCGCGGGGGCGCCCGGCGCGCACGCGCCCACCGCCCTCGTGGTCGTGGTCGACAACTCGCCCTCGAGCGGCGCGGTGACTGACGGACGGCTGGTGCTCGAGCCGCTCCGCGAGGCGGCCCGCGCCGCCCTGGGCCGCGCCACCGCGGCCGACGCCCTCTGGCTCCTCACCGCTGATGGCGTAGCCCGGCGCGGGGATCCCCCGACGCTTCGTGCCCACCTCGATACCCTCGGCCCCGCGGCCGCGCGGCTCGACCTGGGCGAGGCGCTCACGCTCGCCGGCGAAGTCCTCGCCGGGGATGAGCGGCCAGGCGAGATCCTGCTCCTCACCGACCTCCAGCGGAGCGCCCTCTCCGCCGCCGTCGTCGGGGTTCCGCTGCACGTCGGCCGCCCCGAGGGCCCGCCGCCCCCCAATCTCGGGATGGCCGGCATGGCCGTCGGCCCGCTCCCGTGGACCCAGTCCGGCGGCCGGGTCACTCTGGACGCTGCCGGCGAGGGGCCGCCGGCCCCCGTGACCCTCGAGCTGGCCGGGGCGAGACGTCAGGCGCTGGTGGGACCGGGCGCACCGGCCGTGCTCACCGTGCCGGCCCCCCGGCCCGGCTGGTGGGAGGTGCAGGCC
>JAICEH010000190.1 GCA_025924275.1 Gemmatimonadales bacterium
CACGGTGGCGATGAGCCTCACGGGGGCGATGACGCCCGCCGGCCTCGGGATGAGCACCCTCATCCCGCTGATGGAGGCCGGCTTCGTGGACTGGATCATCTCCACCGGCGCCAACCTCTACCACGACGCGCACTTCGCCCTGGGCCTGGCCCTCCACCGCGGCCGGCACGACGCCGACGACGTGGAACTCCGCGATGCCGGGGTGGTGCGGATCTACGACATCTTCTTCGACTACGACGTGCTGCTCTCCACCGACGCCTTCGTGCGCGAGGTGTCGGCCCGCGAGGAGTTCCAGAAGCCGATGAGCACCGCCGAGTACCACTACCTGCTCGGCGGGTACCTCCGGGAGCGGGAACGGGCCCTCGGCCTCTCCCGCCGGTCGGTGCTCGGCGTGGCCCACGAGCTCGAGGTGCCGATCTACACCAGCTCGCCCGGCGACAGCTCGATCGGGATGAACGTGGCCGAGCAGGCGCTCGCCGGCAGCCAGCTCCGCTTCGACGTGAGCGCCGACGTGAACGAGACCGCGGCGATCGTGCTCGAGGCGAAGCGCTCCGGCGGGCGGAGCGGGGCGCTCATCGCCGGGGGCGGGAGCCCCAAGAACTTCCTGCTCCAGACCGAACCGCAGATCCAGGAGGTGCTGGGGATCGACGAGCGGGGCCACGACTTCTTCCTGCAGCTCACCGACGCGCGGCCCGACGTGGGCGGCCTGTCGGGCGCCACGCCCAACGAGGCGGTGAGCTGGGGGAAGATCGACCCCGACATGCTGCCGGGCACGGTCGTGGTCTACGGCGACAACACGATCACCCTCCCGCTCCTCGCCGCGTACGCCCTCGCCAGGCGCGAGCCGCGGCCCCTCCGGCGCCTCTATGCCCGGCGCGAGGCGATGATGGAGCGGCTGGTGGCCGAGTATCGCACCGCCCTCGCCTTCCGCGACCAGCGGGCCGGGGAAGCCAGTGCCCGTGGCTGACCGGACGGAGGGGTCGGCCGTGATCTGGTGGAGGAATCGGGCCAACTACCGCTGGTACGCCCTCGGGCTGCTCGCGGCGATCAACATCCTCAACTATCTCGACCGGAACGTCATCTTCGCCCTGTTCGGCCCGATCAAGCGCGACCTCGGCCTCACCGACGCGCAGCTCGGCTGGCTCGGCTCCGCCTACATCATCGTCTTCTCGCTGGCGGCCCTCCCCGCCGGCGTCCTGAGCGACCTCCGCTCCCGCCGCGCGGTGATCGCCGGCGGCGTGGCGGTCTGGAGCGCGTTCACGTTCTTCTCGGGCCTGGCCCGGACCTTCGGCCAGCTCTTCGTGGCCCGCGCTGCCGTCGGCGTGGGCGAGGCGGCCTACGGCCCGGCCTCGCAGTCGCTCGTGTCCGACTACTTCCCCGGCGACCGCCGCGCCCTCGCGATGGGGATCCTGGCGAGCGGGGTGGCGCTGGGTGGGGTGCTCGGGATCTGGCTCGGCGGGATCCTGGAGGAGCAGTACGGCTGGCGCGTGGCGTTCATGGCCGTGGCGTTCCCCGGCTTCCTCTTCGCGGTACTCGCGGCTCGGCTGGTCGACCCGACGCGGGCGCCCACCAAGGTGTCCGTCCGCGATTCGCTCCGGCAGATCGAGATCGGGGTGACCGCGGTGCTGCGGCAGTTCTGGCCGCTCCTCACGGCGGGGGTCCTCGCCGGCGCCACCGCGTGGTACCTGGCCGAGCGGATGGGCGCCGACTCGGCGCTGGACGTAGCGGTGGCGGGCCTCATCATCGGCCTCGGGCTCGCGCTCAACATCGTCATCTGGAGCCGCGCGCTCCGGCACCAGCCCCCGGCGGTGACCGCGTTCGGGCACGAGGTGAGCGGCGCCTTCGACGGGATGCTGATGGCCATCCGGCTGGTGCTGCGGACGCCGACACTCGGCTATCTCTTCGTGGCCGGCGCGATGATCTCCTTCGGGATGAACGGCCTGGTGGGATGGGGGCCGACCTACCTGAGCCGGGAGATGGGCCTCTCCGCGGGGGAGTCGGCCCGGCTCTTCGGCACCTGGGGACTGATCGCCGGGACCGCCGGGACGGTGACCGGGGGATACGTGGCCGACTGGCTCCGGGGCTCGCGCTGGCTCGCCCGCGCCCCCGGCTCGAGCCGGGTGCTCACGGTGGCCTTCGGCGTGGTGGTGGGCGGGATCCTCACCGTCATCCTGCTCAACGTGCGCGACCTCCGGCTCTTCGGCCCGATCTTCACGACGGCGTTCTTCTTCCTCACCTGGTACAACGGGCCCATCGCGGCGGCGCTGTTCGACGTGGTCCCGGCCCGGATCGGTGCCACGGTGATGGGGGCGTACCTGCTCTTCATTCACCTCGCGGGCGACGCGATCGCGCTGCCGCTCGTGGGCTGGCTCTCCGACCTCTTCGGGCTCCGCCGCGCGGTGCTGGTCCTGCCGATCGTCGCGGTGCTGGGCGGCGTGGTGACCCTGTTCGCCACGCGCACGATCGCGTTCGACATCGGGCGGGCCTCGAGCCGGCCCACCGGCAACTTCCCGGCCCTGCCCTGAGGAGGGCGGCACGGCGCGTGTCCCCCACCCCTCCCCGACTCACTGGGGGCGGGGGGAAGGGGCACCGGAATCCCAGCGCAGGGAGCCTGCTTGCCTCGGCGCTCTCTGCGCCCCCGGGGTGATTCCCGTCGGGTTCGGCTCCCCCCATTCTCCACCGGACAAGACCTTGTCCGACAATGAGTTGGGCTCGACCGCCCGGCCGGTGCCTTGTCACTGTCCCCTCGGGCACAACTCCTGCACTCCCGCGCGGATATGAACGCGCGCGATCTACCTGCGATCCCGGTCCTCCGGCTCGGGACGGCCGCCCCGGACGAGGTGACCCTCGACACCTGGCGGGAGGTGCTGTCCAGCGCGATCGGTCCCGACCTTCCCCATTCGCTCCTCGCCCTCTGGCTCTTCGACGCCGTCGGGGAGCCGGTGCTCCTCGGTCCGCCCGCCCTCGCCGAGGACGGCCTGGAGGTGCCGCGCCCCGCGCCGCGCATCGACCACCGCCAGCTCGAGAAACTGGAGGACATCCTCCGGCGCGCGGGCTACGCCTCGGCGCTGGCCCTCGGCGTCCCGCTTGGCGAGGCGGACGTCGGCCTCATCGTCGTCGCCGACTTCCCCAAGGGGCTGTACGGCGAGGCGCAGCTCCTCTTCCTCCGGCGCACCGCCGAGGCGATCGGGCCCACGCTGGGCCGCCTGGTGCGCCTCGCCGAGGGGGAGCCGCCTCCGCCCGAGCCGCCCGCCGGTTCCGGCACCGATCTCGTGCCCGGGCTCGCGCGGGCCCTCTCCGCCGCCACGCCGAAGGAATTCGCCACCTCGCTCTCGGCCGCGCTCCTGCCGGTCATCCCCCACGACCAGCTGGCGATCGTGGTGCGCGACCCCACCCTCCCGGACCTCTACGTGCTGAGCGGTGATGCGGGCGGGGTGCTCTGGGGCGATCCGGCGCTGGTCATTCCGGCTGCGGCGTTCGACGCCGAGGGCGCGCTCGAGGGGGCCCGATCGTTCCTCGTGGCCGACACGTCCGGGGGCCGGCCGGTGTGGCCGCCCGTGGCCGGCGCACCTCCAGTGCGAAGCGTGGCCGGCGCCGCGCTCGCCGGGACGGATCGCACCCTCGGCTGGGTCCTGGTGGGAGGTGCCGCGCCCGGGTTGCTGGACCACGCAGCGCGGGAGCACCTCGAGGCGCTGGCTCCGCTCCTGGCGCCGCGGGTGGAGGCGATGCTGCTGGGCTTCCAGGCGAGGGTCCTGCGCTCGCACCTGGGCGTGCTGCGGAACGTCCCGGCGAGCCTGGCGAGGGTGGCGGAGCTCCTCGCGACGACGCCGCAGCTCGGTGCGGCCCTCCGGCTGGTGGCCCGCGAGGCGGAATCGCTCCTGCCGTTCGCCCGGCTCGAGCTGGCCGTGCGGCTGGGTGGGGGCGACGAGGTGGCGATGTTCGGCCCCGGGGAGGCGCGGGCGGTCCCGGAGCTGCCGATCACGAGCGCGGCAGGCACCGAGCTCGGCCGCGTGGTGCGCGGGGAGCAGGCGCACTCCCTGGTCATCGGCGCGCCCGGCGGCGAGGTCACCGGCGCGCTGGTCGTCCCGCTCCGCGTGGCGGGGCGGATCACCGGGGCCCTGGTGCTGCACGCCGCGGGGCCGGCGGGATTCGGGCGACCCGACGCCGCGCTCGCCCAGCAGCTCGCGGACGTCCTGGCCCCCTACGTCGAGCTGGCCCGGCGGAGCCACGGGCCGGGCCCCAACGTCCCGGTGCCGCCGAGCTTCCGGCGGGCGGCGAGTTACGGGTGACGGCTGGGACGGCTGAGACGGCTGAGACGGCTGCCGGGCCCGGTTGGCCTGGGCGCCGCAGCCGTCAGCGCAGCCCGAACCCCGTGCGCACCCGCACCGTCACGTTCCGCCCCGGATCGTCCGCGTAGAGCTTGTAGCGGCTGAGGAAACTCCGGTACGAGTGGTCCAGCAGGTTCCGCCCGATCACGTCCACCTCGATCGGCGAGCCGCCGCCGATCCG
>JAICEH010000191.1 GCA_025924275.1 Gemmatimonadales bacterium
CAGAGGACCTCACGGCCGTGCTCAAGGCGTCGGGGGAGCGGGTGAAGGAGCTCGATGCCGGGGTGCGCACCGTGGACGCGGAGCTCGAGGAGACGCTCCTCGGGATCCCCAACCTGCCCCTTCCGGGCATTCCCGACGGCGACGCGGCGCACAACCGCGTGCTCCGCACCTGGGGCGAGCCCCCGCGATTCGACTTCGCACCGAAGCCCCACTGGGAGCTCGGGGCGTCGCTGGGGCTCCTCGACCTCCCCCGGGGCGCCAAGCTGGCCGGCTCGGGGTTTCCGGTCTACACCGGCCGGGGCGCACGCCTGGTGCGCGCCCTGGCGGGCTTCATGCTCGACCTCCACACCGCCGACCACGGATACGTCGAGATCGCGCCGCCGTACCTGGTCAACCGCGCGACGATGACGGGCACCGGCCAGTTGCCCCGATTCGCGGACGAGCTCTATGCCGTGCCGCTCGACGGGCTCTACCTGATCCCGACGGCCGAGGTGCCGGTGACCAACCTGCACCGGGACGAGATCCTCGACGCCGCCGAGCTCCCCCGGGGGTACGCGGCGTTCACACCGTGCTTCCGGCGCGAGGCCGGGGCCGCGGGCAAGGACACGCGCGGGCTCACCCGGGTGCACCAGTTCGACAAGGTGGAACTCGTGCGCTTCAGCCGGCCGGAGGATTCCAGCGCGGAGCTCGAACGGCTGGTCGGCCACGCGGAGGCGGTCCTCCGCCGGCTCGGCCTCCCCTATCGCGCCCTGGAGCTCGCCGCGGGGGACACCGGGGCCGCGAGCGCGCGAACCGTGGACCTGGAGGTCTGGGCGGCCGGTGTCGGCGGGTGGCTGGAGGTCTCGAGCGCCAGCACGTTCACCGACTACCAGGCGCGCCGGGCGAACATCCGCTACCGGCCGACGCCCGGCGGCAAGCCGGAGTTCGTCCACACCCTCAATGCCTCGGGGGTGGCCTTCCCGCGCACCATCATCGCCCTCCTCGAGAACAACCAGGCCGCCGACGGATCGGTCCGCGTGCCGGACGTCCTGGTGCCCTACCTCGGCACGGACCGGCTCGCCCCAGGTGCGTGACCGCCGCGCCCGCCGGCTGGCCCCGTGGCTGGCGGTGGTCCTGGTGGCGCTGCTCGCCGGGGTCAGCGTCGGGACCGCGCTCGTGGTCGCCGGCCACCTCCGGGAGGACGCGGTCGCGCTGAGCCGACTCTACGCCGCCGTCTTCGCCGGGCTCAACGATCCCGAGGAGGGCGCGGAGCTGCAGGCGCTGCTCGGCCTGGCCGAGGAGGTGAAGGGGACCGGCATCCCCCTGGTCCTCACCGACGGCACCGGGCGGGTCGCCGCGACGGCGAACCTCCCCTTCGAAGCCGAGCTCGACGACCCCCGCGTGCGGGAGTACGCCCGTCGGCTCGACCGCCAGAACCCGCCGCTGATGAACGAGCTCGGCGGCACGGTGCACTTCGGGCCCGTCCCCTTCCGCGAGCAGCTGCTCGTGCTCGCCCTGCTGCAGGCCGCCACGCTGGTGTGCATGGTCCTCGTGGGGCGCTATGCCTACCGGAACGCCATGGCGTCGCAGCGCGACCGGCTCTGGGTGGCCATGGCGCGCGAGGCGGCACACCAGATGGGCACGCCCCTCACGAGCCTGGAGGGCTGGATCGAGCAGGTGCGCTCCCGGCCCTCGCCGCCCGCGGGGCTGGCGGACCACCTTGCCGCCGACGCGGAGCGGCTCGACCGGGTGGCGCAGCGCTTCGAGCGGATCGGGAACGAGGCCAAGCGGGAGCCGGTCGGCCTGGGGGCCGTGGCCGATCGCGTGGCAGGCTACTTCCGGCCGCGGCTGCCACGCCATGCGAACCCGGTCGTCCTCACCGTGCAGGCCGCCGGGTCGGGCCCGATCGTGTCGGGCGATCCCGTCCTCCTGGAATGGGCCCTGGAGGCGCTGGTCAAGAACGCGATCGATGCCCTCCAGGGGCGGGCCGGGACCATCACGATCGAGGTCGGGGCCCAGGGCGAGCACGGGGTGGTGCGGGTGCGCGACGACGGGCCCGGCGTGTCTGGTGAGGTGCGGCGCCGGCTCTTCGACCCCGGGGTCACCACCAAGGAGCGGGGCTGGGGCATCGGGTTGGCGCTCACCCAGCGCGTCGTCGAGGATGCACACGGCGGAAACCTGACCCTCGAGGTCACCGAAACCGGCGCATCCTTCCTGATCGAGCTCCCGCTCGCCGAGGCCTGACGTGCACCTGCTGACCGCCACCCCGCTCAACCCGGCCCAACGCCGGGCGGTGGAGCACGTCCACGGCCCGATGCTGGTCCTGGCCGGGGCAGGGTCGGGGAAGACCCGGGTGCTCACCGCCCGCATCGCCCGGCTGATCGAGACGGAGGGCGTCCCGGCCGAGCGGATCTTCGCCGTCACGTTCACCAACAAGGCCGCGGGGGAGATGCGTGCGCGGGTGGGGCGGCTCCTCGGGCGGGACCCGGCCGGGCTCTGGATCGGGACCTTCCACGCGCTCTCGGCCCGGCTCCTCCGGCGCGAGGCCGAGCGCCTGGGCTTCAGCCGGCAGTTCACGATCTACGACGAGGACGACCAGCAGCGCCTCGTCCGGCGACTCATGGAGGAGCGCAACATCTCCACCAAGGCGTTCGCCCCGCGCGCGGTGCAGTCGCGCATCTCGGCCGCGAAGAACCGGATGCAGTCGCCCGAGGAGCTGGCCGCCGCATCCCCCTTCGACCCGATGGGCCGTGCGGCGGCGGAGGTCTTCGCGGCGCTGGGGCCCGCCCTCCGGGCGGCCAACGCGATGGACTTCGACGACCTCCTGCTGCACCCGCTGGCGCTGTTCCGGGAGCACCCGGACCGGCGGGCGTGGTGGGCGGGCCGGTTCGCCTTCGTCCTGGCGGACGAGTTCCAGGACACCAACCGGGCCCAGTACCAGCTGCTCCGGCACCTGGGCGCGCACGGGAACGCCTTCGCCGTAGGCGACGACGACCAGTCGATCTACGGCTGGCGCGGCGCGCACGTGGCCAACATGCGGGAGTTCCTGGCCGACTTTCCCGGCGCGGAGACCGTCCGGCTCGAGGAGAACTACCGCTCGACCCAGGTCGTGCTTGACGCGGCCAATGGCGTCATCGCCGAGAACCGGGGCCGGCTGGGGAAGACGCTCCGCGCCACCCGGCGGGGCGGCGAGCCGGTGACCCTGCTGGCGGCGGCGGACGAGCGGGACGAGGCGGAGTGGATCGTGGGGGAGCTCCGGGAGCGCGCCGCCCGGGGGGACTGGCGCCACGGCGAGATGGCGGTGCTCTACCGGACCAATGCGCAGTCGCGTGCGCTGGAGGAGGCCTTCCGGCGTGCCGCGGTGCCGTACCGGATCGTGGGCGCCACCAGCTTCTACGACCGGATGGAGGTGAAGGACCTCCTCGCCTACCTCCGGCTGGTGGCCAATCCTGCCGACGCGGAGGCGTTCCTGCGGGCAGTCGCGGTCCCCAAGCGCGGGCTGGGCGATGCGAGCGTGGCGCTCCTCGTGGAAGCTGCGCGCCGCTGGGGCCGGCCTCTCCTCGAGACCGCCGCGGCCGCGGACCGGGTGGAGGGGCTCCGGCCCAACGTGCGCCAGGGCTTCCTGGACTTCGCCCGGTTCATCCTCGAGCTGCGGGAGCGGAGCGCCGCGTGGGCCCCCGCCAGGATTCTCGAGCACCTCACCGAGGCGCTCGATTACGAGAGCCACCTGCTCAAGGAGGGACTCGAGGGACAGGACCGGTGGGAGAACGTCCGCGAGCTCGTGGCCGCCGCCGCGGAATGGTCCGAGGAGGTGGACGAGGGCGAGGGGGAGGGCACCCCGCTGGAGCGGTTCCTCGCCGACGCCGCGCTGCAGAGCGCGTCGGACAAGACGGCCGGCGCCGAGGAGGGCGTCACCCTGATGACGCTGCACACGGCCAAGGGCCTGGAATGGCGCGTGGTGGTCCTGGCCGGGATGGAGGATGGCCTCTTCCCGCTCGCGCGGGCCGAGGAGCAGGAGGACGGGCTGGAGGAGGAGCGCCGCCTCGCGTACGTGGGCATCACCCGGGCGATGGACAAGCTCTACCTCACCTGGGCCCGCGCCAGGCGCCGCGGCGGCGAGTTGCGCCCGGGCCGGGCCTCGCGGTTCCTCCACGCCCTCCCCCCCGCCGGACTCGACGAGCGCCGGACCGCCGTCGCCACCGATGCGGTCCGCTGGAGCCGGTGGGGTGGCGGGGGAGGGTGGGGCGGTGGCGTACGTCCGCCCGGACCGGCCGGGGTCGGCGTGAGCTTCCCGGCCGATGCGGCTCCGGCGGACGAGTCCCAGGATGCGCCGCGCTACGTGAAGGGCGAGCGGGTGCGACACCGCCGGTTCGGCAGCGGCACCATCCAGGCCCTCCAGGGGGCGGGGAAGGACCTGCGGGTCACGGTGGCGTTCGACGACGAGGCCGCGGGCGTCAAGCAGCTGCTCGTCGCGTACGCCGGTCTCGCACGGGAGGCGTGGG
>JAICEH010000192.1 GCA_025924275.1 Gemmatimonadales bacterium
AGGCACGCCTCGGGGTCGTCGGCGTTGACGTGGACGATCGGGATGTCGAAGCCCTTGGCCAGGTCGGAGGCGTACCGCGTCGAGCGCGCGTCCAGCATGTCGGTGGTGAACCCGACCTGGTTGTTGGTGATGATGTGCACCGTGCCGCCGGTGCCGTACCCCGGGAGGCTCCCCAGGTTGAGCGTCTCGGCCACGACCCCCTGGCCGGCGAAGGCCGCGTCGCCGTGGATCACCACCGGGAGGGCCGCGGTCGGGTCGTGCTCGGCCCGGGGGCTCTGCCGGCTGGTCTGCTCCGCGCGGGCCCGGCCGTCCACCACCGGCCCCACGAACTCGAGGTGGCTCGGGTTGTGGGCCAGCGTCACGGCGATCGTCTTCCCGCTCCCGGTCCGCACCGCCCCGTCGGCCCCCAGGTGGTACTTCACGTCCCCGGTGCCGGCGTCGGGTTCCTCGGGATGCGCCTTGTGGCCCTCGAACTCGCCCAGGATCGTCTCGTACGGCCGGCCGACGTTGTGCACCAGCACGTTGAGCCGGCCGCGGTGCGCCATCCCGATCACCACGTGGCGGGCGCCCTGCGTGGCGGCCAGCTCGGTGGTGAGGTCGAGCATCGGCACCAGCAGGTCCACGCCCTCGATCGAGAAGCGCTTCTGGCCGAGGTAGGCCTTGTGCAGGAACCGCTCGAAGGTCTCCACCTCGGTGAGCCGCTGGAGCAGGGCCTTCCGCTCCTCCGGCGCGAGCGGCTGCCGGTAGGCGCCGGACTCGATCGCCTCGCGCAGCCACACCCGCTCCTCGTGGCTGGCGATGTGCTCCACTTCGTAGGCGATGGTGCCGCAGTAGGTGGCCTGGAGGTGGGGCAGCGCGTCGGCGAGCGTGGCGCCGGGCACGTACACCCGGAGCGTCCGCGCCGGGATCGCGGCCATCACCTCGGGGGTGAGGTCGAGCTCCGCCGGGTCGAGCGCCGGGTCGCCGATGGGCTCGGTGCCGAGCGGGTCAAGGTGGGCCGCGAGGTGGCCGTGGGTGCGGAAGGCCTTGACCAGCGACATCGCGGCGGCGACGTGCTCGAGGGACTCGAGCCCCGCCAGGGCGGTCTGGTCGAAGGTCGAAGGTCGAAGGTCGAGGGAACCAGCCGCCCCAGCCGTCCCAGCCGTCCCAGCCGCCAGCCCGAGCGCCGCGAAGACCTCCTCGTAGAACCCCTGCTCCCCCTGCAGCAGCTGGTCCACCGTCCGGAGGAACTCGCCCGATTCCGCGCCCTGGATGACCCGATGGTCGTAGGTGCTGGTCATCGTCATCACCTTGGCGATGCCGAGCGACCGGACCGTCTCCCGCGGGCTGGTGCTGAACTCCGGCGGGTACCCGATGGCCCCCACCGCGACGATGGTGCCCTGGCCGGCCATGAGCCGCGGCACCGAGGCCACGGTGCCCAGGCCCCCGGGATTGGTGAGCGTGATGACGGCGCCGGCGTAGGCGTCGGGCAGCAGCTTGTTGTCCCGCGCCTTCGCCACCAGGTCCTCGTAGGCCGCGTGGAACGCGGCGAAGTCCATCGCCTCCGCAGCCTTGATGACCGGCACCACGAGGCCGCGGCTCCCGTCCTTCCGCTCCACGTCCACCGCGAGCCCGAGGTTCACGTGGGCCATCGGGACCCGGTGCGGTTGGCCGTCCTGCTTCACCAGCACGGTGCCCATCGCCGGGTGCCGCACCGCCGCCCTCACCAGCGCGTACGCGATCAGGTGGGTGAAGGAGACCTTGTCCTTCCGGCCCGCCGCGGCGAACCCCTGGTTCACCTGGCGCCGGCACGCCTCGAGGACCGACACGGCGAGCTCGCGGAAGCTCGTGGCGGTCGGGACCTGGAGGCTCTCCTCCATGTTGGCCACCAGGCGCGCGGCCGGGCCCTTGAGCGCGATGGCGCCCTCGGGGAGGGCGGCTGGGGCGGCTGATGCAGGTGGGGCGGCCGGGACGGCAGCACCGTTGCCGGCGGCTGCCGGCTCCCGCGGCACCTCGCGACCGTTCCCCTGCGCCAGCGGCCGCTCCCCGACCACGCCGCTCTCGAAGAGCCGGCGCCATTCGGGCGCCACTGAACTGGGATCGCGAAGGAAGTCCTCGTACAACGCCTGGGCAAAGCCGGCGTTGGCAGTCTCGAACGGGTTCGGGTCCACGTCCTGCTCCCCGGGAATCGACGGTCGGTGGGGCGCGGCAGGCGCCGCGTCCGACCGCTAAAGATAATGGTCCGCCGGCCGGCCCGGCGGCCGGTATGCGCCCCCCTGGCGGGTGACCTCGTCCGGGCTCCAGCCCAGCTCCCGGCCCATCAGGGCCGCGGTCTCGGCGGCCGCCGCGGCGCCCCCGTCGGACGTCTCCCACGCCACCCGGGTCCGCCGCACCAGGACGTCCTCCACCGTCCGCGCCAGCTCGCGCCGCGCCACGTGGAGCACCTCGGCCGCGATCGCGGGATGCTCCGGATGGACGGCCCGGGAGAGCGCCCGCTCCTCCCGCACCAGGTTGAAAACCGCCGCCGCCTCCGTCCCGTAGAGCCGGAGGAGGTGGTGCACCGCCGGCAGCGGGAGCCCGAGCTCGATCCCCTGCGCGCGGATGGTGCCCAGCTCGCCCGATTCGCCCCCGGGAAGCGGGGTCAGGTCGGTGAGCGCCTCAGGGGGTGCCGGCCGGCCGTCCCGCTCGCGGAGCGCCTCCACCGCCGTCCGCACCGCGTCCCGCGCCATCACGCGGAAGGTGGTGAGCTTCCCGCCGGCCACGGTGATCATCCCCCCCGAGCCCGTGAGCACGACGTGCTCGCGGGAACGGGCCGACTCCGCCAGTCCGTCCCGGGGCGCGAGCAGCGGGCGGAGGCCGGCCCAGCTCGCCTTGACGTCGGCCTCGGTGAGGTGGGCGTTGGGAAAGAGGGCGTTCACCGACCGGAGGAGGTAGATCACGTCCTCCGGCGTCGCGGCGGCCTCGTCGGGCGGCTCGGTGGTGTCGCTGTCGGTGGTCCCGATGTAGGAGTAGTGGTCGTCCCAGGGCAGGATGAACATCACGCGGCCGTCCACCGGGCTCGACAGCGTGATCGCGCCGCGGTGCCCGATCCGGGTCTTCTCGACCAGGACGTGGGAGCCGCGGGTGGGCCGGAGGACCGGTTCCACGGCCGGGTTCTCCATCCGGCGGAGCCGGTCGGCCCAGGGGCCGGTGGCGTTGATGACGGTGTGCGCCAGCGCGGTGCCGGTGTCGCCGGTGAGGCGGTCGCGGAGTTCGACCCCGCTGATGCGCCGGCCGGCGTGGAGGAATCCCGTCACCTCCGTCCAGGTGGCGACCGCGGCGCCGTGGGCCAGGGCGGCGCGGGTGGTGGCCACGACCAGCCGGGCGTCGTCGCATTGCGCGTCCCAGTAGACCGCGCCGCCGGCCAGGTCCTTCTCCCGGAGCAGCGGCTCCCGGCGCAGGAGCGCTCGCTTGCCGAGCATCCGGTGGGCACGCACATTGCGGAACAGTGAGAGGGTGTCGTAGAGCAGCATCCCGGCGGCGAGCTTCCAGAGCGGCACGCGCGCCAGCCGGTGCACCGGGAAGGTGAACGCCATCGGCCGTACCAGGTGCGGGGCGATGGTGAGCAGCACCCGGCGCTCCCGGAGGGACTCGTGCACCAGGCCGAGCTGGCCCTGCTCGAGGTAGCGGAGCCCCCCGTGCACCAGCCGGCTGGAGCGGGAGCTGGTCCCCCAGGCGAGGTCGCGGGCCTCGACCAGGGCGGTGCGAAGCCCGCGCATCGCGGCCTCCCGCGCCACGCCGGCGCCGGTGATGCCGCCCCCGATCACGAGCACGTCCCAGGGTTCGCCCGCCAGCCGCGCGAGCGGTGCCGAATCCCCAGAGGGAGACCGCGTGTCCGTAGCTCCGGCGAGCGTCATACCCCGTCCGAGTCCATGGTTCACCTGGCACCACGGGTGGATCCGCCCGGGCACCAGGGTGCTCGATCTCGCCTGTGGCGAGGGTCGCCATAGCCTCGCCGCCGCCGCCCTCGGGGCCCGGGTGACAGCCGTGGATCGCGACGAGCAGGCCCTCGACGCCGCGCGCCAGGCCGCCGAGCGGCAAGGGGTACGGGTCGACTGGGTGCGGGCCGACCTCGAGCAGCCGTGGCCCGACCTGGGCCGGTTCGAGGCGGTGCTGGTCTTCAATTACCTCGATCGCGACCGGATGCCACTCATCCGCGAGGCCGTCGCCCCCGGGGGGGTCCTGGTGATGGAGACCTTCCTGGCCTCCCAGACCGAGCTCGGGTGGGGCCCCACCGACCCCGCGCACCTGCTCCAGCCCGGGGAGCTCTCCCGCCTCGTCGCTCCCTTCGAGATCCTCCACGGCCGCGAGGTACTCGAGCCGCTGGAGGCCAACCGGTGGCGAGCGGTGGCCAGCGTCGTCGCGGAAAGGACACGGTAGCGACGGGGAGTGGGGAGCGGGGAGCAGGGAGCGGGGGGTGGTGGGCCCGCTCCCTGCTC
>JAICEH010000193.1 GCA_025924275.1 Gemmatimonadales bacterium
AGCCGGGACGGCGGCCCCGCCTTCAGCGTGCGGGACAGCAGCGGCGTGGAGATCGCCGAGAGCCGCGAGGCCGCCGCCGGCGACGGTCCGGCCCTCGTCCTCTCGGCCGAGCCGGTGGCGCAGGCCGGCTCGGTGGATGGGGCGCCGGAGACGCAGCTCGACCAGGTGCGCGGCATCGCCCTCCTTTCCGACGGGCGCGTGGTGCTGGCGAACGGCGCCACCGACGAGCTCCGCTTCCACGCGGCCGACGGCCGCTTCCTCGTGGCCGCGGGCCGGTCGGGACAGGGCCCCGGGGAGTTCGAGGGCCTCGACGGGGTCTGGCGGCTGCCGGGCGACACGGTGGTCGCGCACGACATGCAGCTCCGGCGCCTCTCGGTGTTCAGCCCGACCGGGGGCTTCCTGCGTTCGATGACGGTTCCCTCGCCTGTCGAGGCCGAGTACCCGCGCGTGGTGGGCGTCTTCGACGACGGCACGTTCCTGCTGCAGACCGCCCGCGGCGTGGGCGGGGACGCCCGGGAGGGCACCCGGCGCGACACCGTGCACCTCTTCCGTCTCGGCGCGGACGGCGCCCTGCGCGACTCGCTCGGGGCCTTCCCCTCGAACGACGTCCACGTCTCCACCGGGAAGTCGGGCGAGAGCTACTGGACCTCGGTGAGCTGGCTCCCGTTCGGCCGGCGGGCGAGCTTCGCCGCCCGGGGCGACCGCCTCGTGGTGGCCCTGGGGGAGGCGTGGGAGGTGGAGATCCGGTCCCCGGACGGCAGGCTCCGCCGCCTGGTGCGCCGCCCCGTGGCGCGGCAGCCGCTTTCGCGCGCCGCGATCGATGCGGAGCTCGAGCGGGCCGCCGCGGAAATCCGGGTGAACGACCCCGCCTACGCCGCGCGCTATCTCGAGAACATGGCCAAGGCCGACTGGCCCGCGTACCGGCCAGCCTACGGGCCGGTGCTCGCGGCGGCGGATGGCTCGCTCTGGGTGGGGGAACCGGCGGCCGACGCGACGCGCCCGCTGCGATGGGAGGTGATCGACCGGGAGGGCCGCCACCTGGGGTTCGTCACGACCCCGGCGCGCTTCCAGCCGATGGACGTGGGCGCCGGCCACGTGGCCGGGCTCTGGCACGACGACCTGGACGTCAGCTACCTCAGGGTCCATCGCGTGGAGCCCGTCCGCTGATGGGCGTCCTCGACAGCAAGCAGCGCCTGGCCTCGTGGACCGTACTCCTCCTCGGCCTGGTGCTCGTCGTGGCGCTCTGGCCCTACGCCAGCGGCCTGCTCGGCGCGCCGGTGCTCTACTCGATCACGGCACCGTTCCATCGCTGGCTCGCCCGGCGGATGCCCCGGGGAGTGGCGGCCATCCTCGTGATCCTCGTCCTCCTCGCGATCGTGGCCGGCCCGGGCACCTGGCTGGTGACCCTCCTCGTGGGCCAGGCACAGTCCGCGGCTCAGCAGGTCTCGGGCAGCGAGCAGCTCGACCGCCTCACCGGCCTCACCATCGGGCCGATCGACGTCGGCGCGCAGCTCGTGGAAGCCGGGAAGACCCTGGTGAGCTGGCTCGGTCAGCGGGCGATCGGCCTGGTGGGTACCGCCGCCCGGTTCGTGCTCAACCTCACCCTCTCCCTCTTCGGGCTCTACTTCCTGCTGGTAAGCCCGGAAGGCGCGTGGAAGGCCGTCCGCCCCTTCATCCCCTTCAGCGATGCCAGCGCGGACCTGCTCCGCGAGCGATTCCACGCGGTCACGACGTCGACGGTGATCGGCACCGGCGTCACCGCGCTGCTGCAGGGCACGCTCGTGGCGGTCGCCTTCGCGGTGACGGGCCTGGGGAATCCGGTCTTCTGGGGCGTGGTGACCGCCATCTTCGCGGTCCTGCCGGTGGTCGGGAGCGGACTGGTGTGGGGGCCGGCCGCGATCGCCCTGTACACCCGGGGCCAGCCGGCCATGGCCGTGGGGATGGCCGTGTGGGGGGCGGCGGTGGTCGGCTCGGTGGACAACATCATCCGGCCGGTGGTCTACAACCGCTACGCGAAGATCCACCCGATGGTGACCCTCGTGGGCGCCATCGCCGGGGTGAGCTACATGGGGATCCTCGGCCTCCTCCTCGGCCCGCTCGCGGTCTCGTACTTCTTCGAGCTGATCCGGCTGTACACGGCGGAGTATGCGGTGCCGGCGACGGTCCCCCCGGCGGCGGGGGCGTCAGGCCCGGCGGCGGCGGGCGACGAGGTAGAGGGGAATCCCAGCTAGGATGAAGAGGGCGCCGCGAAGGGCGTTGCCGGGGTTGCTCGCCACCGAGCCGTACACCGCGAAGGCTGACGCCAGCACGAAGAGGGCCGGGACCACCGGGTAGCCGGGCACGCGGAAGGTTCCGGTCCCCGGCTCGCGGCGGCGAAGGACGAAGAGCACCACGCCCGCCAGGCCGAAGAAGATCCAGTCCCCGAACACCACCCAGTCGAGCAGCTCGCCGTAGGTACCGAGCAGGAGCAGCGTGGTGGCCCATCCGGCCTGGACCAGGAGGGCGGCCACCGGCGTCCGGCGCCCGGGGTCGAGCCGCGCCAGCCGGGCGAGCGCCGGCTGGTCCGCGGCCATCGCCTGCGCCACCCGGGAGCCGCTGAGGATCGCCACGGCGAGGAAGCCGAAGGTGGAGCAGGCGATGCCCGCCGAGACGAGCCGCGCGCCCGCCTCGCCGGCCGCGTGGCGCAGCACGTCGGCCGCCGGCGCCGGGCTCGCCGCGAGGCCCGATGGGCCGAGCACCCGCAGGTAGGCGACGTTCGCGAGGAGGTAGATCACCCCGACGCCGGCCACGCCGATGAGGAGACCCCGCGGCAGGTTCCGCTCCGGGTCCCGGACTTCCGCCGCGATCCGGTTGACCGCGTCCCAGCCCCCGGCGGCGAAGAGCACCGGCACCAGCGCGGCGGCGAAGGCGCCGGGGCCCCGCCCGGCCGCCGCCACCGGCGATGGATCCGCCGGCGGCCCGAGCCAGGCGAGCCCGGCCGCCACGAGGATGGCGAGCGCGGCGATCTTGAGGACCGTGAACAGGTTGGTGGTGACCGCCCCGGGCCCGATCCCGAGGCAGTTGATCCCGGTGAGCAGCACGATCGCCCCGACGCCGATCGGGGCGAGCCCGCCGGCGGGGAGGCCGAGGGCGGCGAGAAAGTAGGACGCGAAGGTGACGGCCACCGCCGCGATGGCGCCCGAGTTCACCACGAAGAGCCAGGTCCACGCGAAGAGGAAGCCGGGGAGCGGCCCGAGCCCGTCGCGGATGTAGACGTAGTTGCCGCCCGCCTCCGGCCGGCGCGCCCCCAGCTCGGCGTACACCAGCGCGCCGAGCCCGGCGATGACCGCGCCCGTGGCCCAGGCCGCGAGGGTGAGCGGCGCGGTGCCGACGCGTTGCGCGACGATGGCGGGGTTGAGGAAGATCCCCGAGCCGATGATCCCGCCCATCACGACCATCGTGGCGGAGAAGAGCCCGAGGCGCCGGGCGTAGCTGACGCCGGAGGAAGGGTCGGTCATCGGCACCGGATGGACGGGGAGGGGGGTCGCCCAATATGCCCTCCGCGGGCCGCCGGCGCGACCGGGCCGCGATTGCGCGCGGGCCACGCCCCCGGCACCTTCCCCGCCCATGGCCACGATCCTGCCCCGGCCCCTCCGGCGCTGGGCGCGGCGGTTCCGCCGGCTCCTCCGTCCGCCGCCGGCGCTGGTGGTCTTCGACGCGCGATACGGCTTCGCCATTCCCGGGGTCCCGATGGACCCGCAGCGGGGTGCCCAGGTCCTGGGGTTCCTCCTCGGGGAGGGCCTGCTCGACGAGGAGGACGTCGCCCGGCCCCGGCCGGTGGCCTTCCGCAACATCCGCCTGGTCCACACCGACCGGTACCTCGAGTCGCTGCAGGATCCGGAGACGCTCACCGCGATCTTCGGCGTGCCGGTCTCCGTCGAGCTGGCCGACCGGGTGCTGGAGGCGGTGCGCTGGTCGGTGGGCGGCACCATCCAGGCCACCCGCCTGGCCCTCCGGACCCCCCGGCGCGTCGCGGTGAACCTCGGCGGCGGGCACCACCACGCGGAGCCCGACCGGGGGATGGGCTTCTGCATCTACAACGACGTGGCCATCGCCGTCGCGCGTCTCCGGGCCCGGGGCTGGCGCCTGCCGGTGCTGGTGGTGGACCTCGACCTGCACGATGGCAATGGCACGCGGGCCGCCTTCGCCGCCGACCCGACGGTGCACACCTTCTCGATCCACAACGCCACCTGGGGCGAGGTGCCCGCGGTGGCATCCACGGCGATCGCCCTCGGGAGCGGGGTGGACGACGCCACGCTGCTGGCGCGACTGGCCCACGAGCTGCCGCCGGTGGTGGCGCGCCACCAGCCCGCGCTGGTGATCTATGTGGCGGGCACCGACTCGGCGCTGGACGACCGGCTGGGCGACTGGCGGATCA
>JAICEH010000194.1 GCA_025924275.1 Gemmatimonadales bacterium
CGGTCGACCACCCCCCCGCGGGGCGCGCGGGCGCCCACTTGGTGGGGCTGCCCGCGCGCCGGGCCTGGGCGGGGGGGGTGGGCCGCTGCGGCGGGGTCCGCGCGCCCCCCCCCCGCGCGGCGGGCCGGAGCTTCACCGCCTTCCGCTACGCCGGCGCCGACGGCCGGGAGGCCTTCTACGACGACCGGGGCCGTTCGCTCCGCCGCGCCTTCATAAAGGCCCCGGTCGCGTTCCGACGCGTCTCCTCGAGGCCCGGCATGCGGCGGCATCCGATCCTGGGCACGGTCCGGCGGCACGCCGGCACCGACTACTCGGCCGCGCCCGGCACGCCGGTGATGGCCGCGGGGAACGGAGTCGTGCTCCGCGCCGGCTGGGCCGGCGGCTACGGCAACCTGGTGGAGCTCCGGCACGCCAACGGGATCACGACGCGCTACGGCCACCTCCGCGGCATCGCGCGCGGGGTGCGCCCGGGAACCCGGGTGCGCCAGGGGGAGGTGATCGGCTACGTGGGCTCCACCGGCCTCTCCACCGCGCCGCACCTGCACTACGAGTTCCGCGTGAACGGCCAGCCGCGCGACCCGAGCCGGCTCGACCTCGGCGGAGGGGAGCCGATCGCCGCGCGGGAACGGGCGGCCTTCGAGGCCTCGCGCGATCGGCTGCTGGCCGAGCTCCGCCGCACCGCGCCCGCCGAGCCCTGGCAGATCGGGCAGTAGCTCGCGGGCGAACGCCCGCCCGAATCCCCCGGACCAGCGCACCGTAGGGACCGGGTGACTCCCATCGCCATCCCGCTCGCCGCGGCCGTCGTCCTTGCGCTCGGCCTCGCGGCGGCGGCCTACCCGCCGCAGGACGTCGTCGGCCGCCGGCGCCTCGTGCCGGCGGCCTGCCGGGCGGTGGCCCTCCTCCTGCTCTTCCTGCTCATCGCCGATCCGCTCCTCCCTGGCGGGCGCGCCGCGCGCCCGCTCGTGCTGCTCGACGCCTCCCTGAGCCTGGCCGCGGCGGGCGGGCAGTGGCCGGCGGCCCGGGAGAGTGCCTTCGCGCGGGGGGACGTCCGGCTCGTGGGCGACGGGTCCCCGAGGGTCGACACCGCCGCCACGCGCGGCGCATCCCGCCTCGCCGCGGCGCTCAGGGGAGCCGCGGCGACGAATCGCCCGATCGTGGTGGTCACGGACGGAGAGGTCGAGGACGCGGCGGACATCGATCAGTCGGTGCTGCGGCGGACGGGCGTGGTGGTCCTGCCACGCGAGCCGGCGGCCGACGCGGCGCTCACCGGGCTCGAGCTCCCCGAACGCACCACGGTCGGGGATACCATGGCCGTCTCGGCCGAGGTGACCATCCACGCAGGGCCGGACGGCGCCCTCCCGCCGGACAGCCTCGGCCTCGAGGTGAGCGTGGCCGGACGGCGCGTGCTCCGGCGGCCGCTCGGCCCTGCCGTCCCGGGCCGCCGGAGGGTCGAGTTCCCCCTTCCCGCGGCGGTGCTCGGCCCAGGGGTGCACGTGGTGCAGGTCGCGATCGTCCCGGGAGACCGGGAGCCGCGGGACGATGCGAGGCTTCGCCTGGTGACGGTGACTGCCACGCCGGGGGCAGTGGTCCTCGCGCAGCCGGGCGACTGGGATGCGCGCTTCCTCTACCGCGCCCTCCGCGACGTGGCCGCCCTCCCGGTCCGCGGGTTCGTCCACCTTGGGCCGGGCGGTTGGCGTCGGATGGAGGACCTCCGCCCCGCATCGGCGGCCGAGGTGGCCCGCGCGGCGGCCGGGGCCGATCTCCTCGTACTCAAGGGCCGGACCGGCAGCTTCGCCTCGGGCAGCCGGGCCCGCGGCATCCTCCGATGGCCCAGCGGGGAAGAGGGCGGCGCGGCCCTCGGGGGCGACTGGTACGTCGGTGCGGTGGGCGTCTCGCCGCTGGCCGGCGCCCTGGCGGTCCCGACGGAATCGCTTCCCCCGCTCGCCAGGCTCCTCGACGCCGCGGAGGCGCCGCCAGGCGGGTGGACGGCCGCCACGGCCCAGGCCGGCCGGCGCGGGACCCCTCGCCCGATCATCTCCGGCCACCTCGACGGACGGCGGCGCGAGGTGGTGGTCCGCGCCGATGGCCTCTGGCGCTGGGCGTTCCGTGGCGGGCTCGCGGAGCAGGCCTACCGGAGCCTGGTCGCTTCCGCCGCAACCTGGCTGCTGGCCGCGCCCGACTCGGGCGTCGGCGTCGCGCGTCCGGTTCGCGCCGTGGTGCAGCGGGGGCAGCCGACGCGATTCGCCTGGGCGGGGGACAGCGTGGCCGGCGACACGCCGGTGCGGCTGGAGTCGGACTCGACCCGGCGCACCGACACCCTCCGGTTCGACGGCAGCGGCCGCGCCGAGATCTGGCTGGAGCCGGGAATCTGGCGCTACCGGCTGGCCGCCGGCGGAGGCGGGACGGTGGCGGTCGAGGAGTACTCGGATGAATGGGTGGTACGGCCCGTGACCCTCCCGGCCCGCGCCGGGGAATCCGCCCCGGCGGGTGGGCGGGAGCCGCTCCGGACGCGCTGGTGGCCCTACCTCCTCGCCGTGCTGGCACTGGGCGCCGAGTGGTGGTGGCGGCGGCGGCTGGGGTTCCGGTAGGGCCAGGTCGCGAGTGGATCGCATCCCTCCCCGGGCGCGACTCGCGACTGGTGACTGGCGCCACGTGACCCGGTATACTCCCGGCATGACCAGCATCTCCGGCCGGAAGCTCGGCCTCTGGGCCCGACTCAAGCGCCTCGCGCTCACCGACGTGAACGCGCTGATGCGCGGGCTCAACCGCGAGGACCTGGAGGCCGTCGAGCGCCTCCTCCTCGAGGCCGACTTCGGCGTGCCGGCCACGCTGGACCTGGTGGAGGCCCTCGAGGCGGGCGTGCGCCAGGGACGACTCCGGACCGAGGCCGATCTCCGCGCGGCGGTGGTCACGCGGCTCGAGGCGCTGCTCGCCGGCCCCGCCGACCCTGCCCGCCTGGCCCGGGCGGCCTCCGGGCCGACCGTGGTGCTCATCGCCGGCGTGAACGGCGCCGGCAAGACCACGACGGCAGCCAAGCTCGCCTGGCGACTGCAGCGGGAGGGGCGGAGCGTGCTCCTCGCGGCCGCCGACACCTGGCGTGCCGGCGCCATCGCCCAGCTCGAGGCCTGGGCCTCCCGCCTTGGGGTGCCCTGCGTGAGCGGGGCGTCCGGCGGCGACCCGGCCGCGGTGGCATTCGATGCGGTCGAGGCGGCGGCGAGCCGCGGGCTCGACACCGTGATCGTGGACACCGCGGGGCGGCTCCACACCCAGGACGGCCTGATGGATGAGCTCCGAAAGGTGGTCCGCGTCGTGGGCCGTCGCGCGCCCGGTGCCCCCCACGAGACCCTGCTCGTCCTGGACGGCACGGTGGGGCAGAACGCGGTGCAGCAGGGTCGCGAGTTCACCCGGACCGCGGCGCTCACCGGCCTCGTCATCACCAAGCTGGACGGCACCGCGCGCGGGGGTGCGGTGGTGGCTCTCCGCCGCGAGCTGGACATCCCGGTCCGGTTCCTGGGCACCGGCGAGGCGGTCGAGGACCTCGAGCCCTTCGATCCCCGGGCGTTCGCGGAGCGGATCCTGGAGGAGTGAACGGGGAGCGGGGACCGGGGAGCAGGCCACCCCGCTTCCCGTTCCCCGTTCCCCGTTCCCCATGTCCCCCGACCTCACCACCCCCGTCCGCTTCCTCAAGGGCATCGGCGACCGCCGTGCGGAGGCCTTCGCCCGGCTGGGCGTGCACACGGCGGGCGACCTCCTGCGCCACCTTCCGCACCGCTACCTCGACGCTTCCACGGTGACCCCGCTGGCCCGCGCCCGCGTGGGCGACGAGGTCACCTGCGTCGGGAAGGTCGTCGCGAAGGGGGTGATGCCCACGCGCCGCGGGCTCCGGATCTTCCGTGCCGTGCTGCGGGACGGATCCGGGATGCTCGAGTGCGCCTGGCCCGGCCAGAGCTTCCTCGACCGCAGCATCGCGGTCGGGCAGACCCTCCTGGTGAGCGGGCCGGTCCGGTTCTACCACGGCCGCCAGGTGGTACCGCGCGAGTTCCTCGTCCTGGCGGATGCGGAAAGCGAGGACGGCGAGCCGGAGGCAGGCGTGATCCTCCCGGTCTATCCCGCCACCGAGGGGCTGAGCCACCGGCAGATCCGGGCGCTGGTGGAGCGCCACCTCGAGCCGCTCGCCGCGCAGGTGCGGGAGGTGCTTCCCCCGGGCCTGCCCGACCGGCTGGGCCTCCCGGCCGCGGCGGATGCCTTCCGCGGGGCCCACCGGCCCCGGTCACTCGCCGCGCACGCGGTAGCGCACGAGGCGGTGCTTGAGCCACGACACGCCGATCAGGTCGTGGATGCCGCGCCACAGCCGGTTCCCCATGCCGTACTTACTCACACCGCGGGTGCGGGGCCGGTGCCGGACCTTCAGCTC
>JAICEH010000195.1 GCA_025924275.1 Gemmatimonadales bacterium
CGGGGCGGCCCGTTCCCCGCTCCCCGTTACCCGCTCCCCGCAGACCACCCCCCACAACAACAACGGCCGCGGCATCCCCAGCGCCAAGCCGTCGCCGGCGCCCACCCCGAAGAGGGGCCCCAGGTCGTCGGCCGCGAGGCCGGTGCGCGTCCAGAGGTCGGGGAGCGAGGTGTACGGGGAACGGGGAGCAGGGAACGGGGAACGGTCCACCCCGCCCATCCCATCACGCAGTTCCCGCACCCCGTCATCCCGTTCCCCGTTCCCCGTTCCCCGTTCCCTCCCCCCCACCACCCTCTCCATCGCCTCGGCCCTCAGCCCCTTCACGAACTGCAGCCCGATCCGCACCGCGCGGCCCCGGCCGGTGGTGCGCACCTCGCTCGCGTTGACGTCGGGCGGCAGCACCTCGAGCCCCATCCGCCGCGCCTCGGCCACGTAGGCGAACGGGTGGTAGAACCCGCCGCCGTTCGCCAGCACCGCGGCGATGAACTCCGCCGGGTAGTGCGCCCGGAGGAAGCCGGAGTGCTGCGCCACCTGGATGTAGGAGCAGGAGTGCCCCTTGCAGAAGCTGTAGCCCGAGAAGGAGAGCACCATGTGCCAGACCTCCTTCGTGGTCTCGACGCTCCGCCCCAGCGCTCCGGCCCCGGCGAAGAACTCCTCCGCGTAGCTCGCCAGGTGCCGCCCCGGCCGCTTCTTGGAGAGCGACTTCCGGAGGCCGTCCGCCTGCGCCAGCGGCATCCCGGCGTACGCCGCGCAGACGTTCACCACGTCCTCCTGGTAGACCATGATCCCGAAGGTCTCCGCCAGCACGTCGCGGAGCGAGGGGTGGAGCGGCTCCCAGGGCGCGCCGTTCAGCCGCCTGAGGTACTCCTGGATGAACCGGTTGGACGCCGGGCGGATGATGCTGGTGTTGAGCACCAGCAGCTCGAAGGTGTCGGCCCGCGACTTGGCACAGAGCATCCGCGACGCCGGCGACTCGGTGTAGAAGACGCCCATCGTGTCGCCCCGGCGGAAGAGCGCCCGGGTGGCCTCGTCCTCCCCCGCCTCCGCGCTGGTGTAGTCGAGCCGCCGGCCGGTGTTGCCGTGCACCGCCTCGCTCGCGTCGCGGATCACCGCCAGCGAGCGGTTCCCCAGGAGATCGATCTTCACCAGCCCCGCGTCCTCCGCGGAGTCCTTGTCGAAGTGGATCACCGGCACCGCGAGGTCCTCGGCCCCGTCCAGCACCTTGGCCGCGGGACCGGTGGCCACCACGTCGGTGAGCGCCCGCGGCACGACGACGACACCGCCGGGATGGAGCGAGAGGTGGCGCGGGGTGCCCACGAGCGGGTCCGCCATCCGGGCCAGGTCCATCCATCCCTGGTCCAGCCGCAGGCCGCGGAAGTTGGGGTGCCCGGCGAGGAGCTCGGGGAGCGGGGTCTCGTCGTACCACGGCATCCGCCGGGTGACCTCGCGGATCTCGCCCGCGGGGCGGCCGTGCACCTTGGCCACCTCGCGGAGCGCGCCGGCCCGGCGGAAGCAGTTCACGTTCGCCACCATCGCCGCCTGCGGGTGGGGCCAGCGGCGGAACACCCACGCCAGGATCCGGTCCCGCTCGTCCCAGGGGAAGTCGAGGTCGATGTCGGGCGGGTCCTTCCGCTCGGGGTTGAGGAACCGCTCGAAGAGGAGGCCCGCACCGAGCGGCTCGACGTGGGTGATGCCGAGGCAGTAGCTCACCACCGAGTTGGCCACGGAACCGCGGCCGCAGTGGGTGGGGCCGTGCTGCACGATGTCGTGCACCACCAGGAAGTAGTCGGCGAAGCCCTTCGCCCCGATGATGCCGAGCTCGTGCTCGAGGCGCTCGCGCGTGACCGGTGCCAGCGTGCCGTAACGCCGCTCCGCACCGGCGTACGCCAGCGCCCGGAGCCGCTCGAGCGCGTCATCCGCGTCGGTGGCGCGCGGCGGGATGACCCGCGCCCCCACCGGGATCCGCCAGCGGCAGCGCTCGGCCACCGCCTCCGCCTCGCGCATCGCCTCGGGGACGTCGGGGAAGTGGCGGGCGAGGTCGGGGCCGGGGCGGAGCCAGGAATCCCGGCCGGTGAGCGGGTTTCCTTCGACCTTCGACCTTCGACCTTCGACGTCGAGTGTGCCGTTCTCCCCGATGGCCACGAGCAGCCGGTGCCGCGACCAGTCCTCGGGGTGCGCCATCACCGCCGCGTTGGTGACCGCCGCCGGCACGCCCAGCCGGCGCGCCGCGGCGAGCGTGGCGTGCCGTTCCCGGCCCGGCACCAGCTCGGCCCACAGGCCCTCCGGACCCGAGAGCTGCACCAGCCGCTCGAGCAGCTCGGGACTCCGTACCAGTACCACGAGTCCCTGGCGGTCGGTGGCGAGCTGTGCCGCCAGCGCGAAGGGCCCGGCCCGCTCCGCCCACTGCACCCCGGTGACCGCGCGGCACGCCGCTCCCCAGCCGCGCTCGTCCTCCGCCAGCACCACCGCCTCCTCGCCGCCGTGCACCAGGTGGGCGCCGAGGATCGGGCGGACGCCCGCCGCCTCGCAGGCCGCCTGGAACTCCACCACCCCCGCCACCGTGTTGGTGTCGGTGGCGGCGAGCGCCGGGATGCCGCGCTCGGCGGCGGCCCCCGCCAGCGCCTCGGGGCTCGAGGCCCCGAAGCCGAAGGAGAACCAGGTATGGACGTGCAGGTGGGGAAACATCGGGGGCCCTCGGGCATACCGAATAAAACCCGAAAGCCCCCGATCCGTCAAGTCGCGGCGGGCGCCGCGGCACTCAGGGGTTGATCACCGCCAGGAGGCGGAACTCCGGCGCCACGTCGTCGCCCACCATCCAGCGGAACTCGAGGCTGGTGCCCCAGGTCTTGTGGACGGGGAGGACGACTCCGCCGACCAGGGAGGCGGCGAAGAAGGTGTCGGACTCGCCGCTGTCCCACGCCACGCCGAAGCTGGGACCGGCGCCGGCATAGAAGCCCAGTTCCCCCTGGCCCGAGGTGAACCGGGCCAGGAAGTCCACGCCGCCGTCCAGCGAGGAATAGTCGCCGAAGCCCAGGTGGGCGTTGGGGATCACGCGGAAGATGTCGAGCAGCTTCCCGCCGGCGTACTGCGCACCCACCACGAACTGGGTGGGCTCGAAGCCGATGCCGCCCTTGAAGGCGAGGCCGTCGAGCGTGCGGTCGACCGCGGCAACGTCCTGCGCGGCGACGGGGGCGGCGGCGAGGCCCACGAGCAGGGACACCAGTGCCAGACGCCTGCGAATCGTACCCATGACTCCTCCGGGGGTGAGGTGGCTACCGGCTCCAGGGAGGGCGCGCGGCCCGGACCTTCCGGTACACCGGACAGCCCTCCGTGTGCGCCCCGGGAAGATAGCCCGTGCTGAGCAGGAACTCGCCCACGATCTCGCCGCCGGTGAACCGGAAAGTGCGCCTGAAGAGCTTGACCCACTCGGGCTTGGGCGCAGGGTGGTGGGCATCGAGCCACGCGGCGAAGCCGCCGTGCGACTCCCGGAGCCCGAGGAGGGTCTTCGCGTTCGCGATGGCCGCCTCCACCTTGAGCCGGTTGCGGATGATCCCGGCATCCGCGAGGAGGCGGGCCCGGTCGCGTGCGCCGAAGCGCGCGACCACCTCGGGATCGAAGCCGCGATAGGCCCGGCGGAAGGCCTCCCGCTTCCTGAGGATCGTGAGCCAGGAGAGCCCGGCCTGGTTGATCTCGAGCACCAGGCGTTCGAAGAGCTCGGCGTCGCCGCGGAGGGGGAAGCCGTACTCCCTGTCGTGATAGGGGCCGTGGAAGGGATGGCCGGAGGCGATGTCGCAGTAGGTGGTCATCGGCGTGGCGATGGGGTTCCCGAAGGGATACCGAACTCGGTCCGCCCTCGCAATCGAGCGGGGGGACGGCCACCTTCACGGGATGCGCGCCGTCGTGATCACGGCCCCCGGCGGTCCCCACGTTCTCGATCTCCAGGAGCGGCCGCTGCCGGAGCCGGGCCCGGGCGAGGTCCGCGTGCGCGTGCGTGCCGCCGGCCTCAACCGGGCGGACCTGCTGCAGCGCCGGGGTGCCTATCCCGCGCCGCCGGGGTGGCCGGCCGACGTGCCCGGCCTGGAGTACGCCGGGACGGTGGATGCCATCGGGGCCGGGGTGACGCGGTGGCGCGGGGGCGAGCCGGTGATGGGTCTGGTCGGCGGCGGCGCGCAGGCCGAGTACCTCGTCACGCCGGCGGACGAGGCCCTGCCGATTCCGCCCGGCCTCGACTTCCCGGAGGCCGCGGCGATCCCCGAGGCCTTCCTCACCGCCTACGATGCCCTGGTGCTCCGCGGCCGCCTCGCCGCCGGCGAGCGCGTGCTCATCCACGCTGTCGGGAGCGGTGTCGGGACCGCCGCGGTCCCGGTGGCGCGCAGCCTGGACGCGGTGCCGGTGGGCACCGCGGGCCGC
>JAICEH010000196.1 GCA_025924275.1 Gemmatimonadales bacterium
CGAAGGTCGGAGGTCGAAGGCCGAAGGTCGAAGGAGGGTCCGGGGGCTCCCGGGCCCTCCTTCTTCATGGCCGGCGGTCGAGGCGGCGGATGAGGCCCAGCAGCATCCGGTTCACCCGGCGCACTGCGGCGACAGCAGCCTGGTGGGTGGACTCATCGAGGAGCCCCAGCTCCCGCGCCAGGAAGACCTGGTACTCCAGTTCGGCCGCCGAGCCCCGGGCAATCCGAAGGAACCGGGCCAGTTCCCGATCCCCGGTCCGCCCGGCCCCTTCGGCGATGTTCGACGGGATGGAGATGGCTGCCCGACGGACCTGGGCTTGCAGTCCGAAGCGCTCGTCCGGAGGGAAGGCGCGCGTGATCCGGTAGATGTCGAGGGTCAGGACGTGTGCCAGGCGCCACACCTCGAGGCGCTTGAAATCGCCCATGCCGGCCCTCCATGAACCGGGAATGATGCGCGACGGAGGCCGGGACCAGGGTGCCCGAAACCCGCCTGTGCCTTACTTTTCGCGCCGTCCCTCCTTCGACCTTCGACCTTCGACCTTCGACCATGCTCCGCCTCGGAATCGTCGGCCTCCCCAACGTCGGCAAGTCCACCCTCTTCAACGCCCTCACCAGCGCCGGCGCGCTGGTGGCCAACTACCCCTTCGCCACCATCGAGCCGAACACCGGCGTCGTCACGGTGCCCGACCCGCGGCTGGATGCCCTCGCGGGCGTGGTGGGGCCGGAGCGTACCGTCCCGGCCGCGGTCGAGTTCGTGGACATCGCCGGCCTGGTGAAGGGCGCGAGCCAGGGCGAGGGGCTTGGCAACCAGTTCCTCGCCAACATCCGCGAGGTGGACGCCATCGTGCACGTGGTCCGCTGCTTCGAGGACGCCGACATCCAGCACGTGATGGGCGCCGTGGACCCCGTCCGCGACCGCGAGGTCATCAACCTCGAGCTCGGCCTTGCCGACCTCGCGGGCGTGGAGAAGCGACTGGACAAGACCGCGCGCGTGGCCCGCTCCGGCGACCCCCAGGCCAGGCTCGAGGCCGGCCTGCTGCAGCGGGTCCAGGAGGCGCTCTCCGCCGGGAAGGGGGCGCGCGCCGTTCGCCCCGCCACCGACGAGGAGGCGAAGGCGCTCCGCGGCTTCAACCTCCTCACCGCCAAGCCGGTGCTGTACGCCGCCAACGTGGCGGAGGCCGAGCTGAACGGGGGCAATCCCTGGGTGGCGAAGCTGCAGACCGCCATCGACGCCGAGGGCGAGGAGGCGGAGATCGTCACCTTCAGCGCGCAGGTCGAGGCCGAACTGGCCGAGCTGCCCCCGGAGGAGCGCGGGGAGTTCCTCGCCCACCTCGGTGTCACCGAGTCGGGACTCGACCGCCTGGCCCACGCCGCCTACCACCTGCTCGGCCTGCAGAGCTACTTCACCGCGGGGGAGAAGGAGGTCCGGGCCTGGACCATCCACCGCGGCGACAAGGCTCCCACCGCCGCGGGTGTCATCCACTCCGACTTCGAGCGGGGCTTCATCCGGGGTGAAACGATCGGCTGGGAGGATTTCGTACGGCTGGGAGGCTGGAAGCCGGCGCGCGAGCAGGGGCTGGTGCGGTCCGAGGGGAAGGAGTACGTCGTACGGGATGGCGACGTGATGCTGTTCCGCTTCAACGTCTGACCCGGCGGCGGGTGGCGCGGGCCCCGGCCGGGGCTCCCCCCTGCAACGGAGGTCCTGTCGTGGCGCAGTGCCGCTCGCGTGCCCGCCTCGCGCTCGTCGCGCTGGCGGCCGGTGCCGGGAGCATCGTGGGGCCGGCGGCGCTGTCGGCCCAGGTGGCGCAGGTCCGCCTGCTGGATGATGCAGGGCAGGCGCTCCCGCCGGCCATCGTCTCGGCGCTCGACAGCACCGGGGCCGAGCTGCGCCGCCTGACCTCCCCGGTCTCCGGCCGGTTCCAGCTGGTGCTGCCGCACGCGGGCCGCTACCGCCTCCGCGTGGCGCGGATCGGGCAGCGCCCGTGGCTCTCCGGCTGGTTCGACGTCGGCACCGACGCCCCGGTCCGCGTGGAGTTCGCCCTGCCGCTCGACCCGGTGGTCCTCGCCACCCTGGAGGTTCGGGCCACCGAGCGCGCCTGCGACGCCCACGCCCCACCCGACGAAGCCAGCGCCACCCTGCTCGCCCAGGCGCTCACCGGGCTCGAGATCATCAGCGGCGGCCTCCGGTTCGATCCGCCTCGGCTCCGGATGGTCCACTGGGAGGCCGGGCTCGATTCCCTGCTCCGGACCACGGCCCTGCGCCAGTGGCCCGAGGTCGCCACCGCCACCTGGCCCTTCGCCTCCGCACCCCTGGCGCGACTCCAGGCCCACGGCTTCGTCGACCGGCCGAGCGAGCTCTCGTTCGAGGACATCACCTACTTTGCGCCCGACCCGCCGGCGCTGGGGAGTCCCTGGTTCCTCGCCGCCAACTGTTTCACGCTCGCCCCCGGCGCCGCCGCCGATCCCGACGTCCTTGGCGTCGCCTTTCGCTCGCTGGCCGGGGCAGGCGGCTCGGACCTGGCGGGGACGCTGTGGATGGATCGGGCGACGCTCGTCCTCCGGCGGCTCGAGTTCCGCTTCGTCGGCCCCGACCCCTACGATCCGGCGCACCACGCCGGCGGCGAGATCCACTTCGCCCGCGCCTCCGATGGGCGGCTCCTCCCGGTGGCGTGGCGGCTCCGCGCCGCGGTCCCCCTCATCGGCCGGGCCGGCACCGGGGCGGGGGTCGCCGGGTACCACGAACGGGGCGGGTTCGTCACCACTGCCTCGATCGCCTCGACCGAGATCCTCTCCATTCCGCCGGGCTCGCTCGTCGCCGTGCCGCCGGCCCCGGCGCGACCGGAGCCGCGGTGAGCCACTCCCGTCGCCCCGCGGGTTTCCTCGCGGCAGGCGTGACCGCCGCCGCGTTCTCGTGCGTGCCCGCGCCACTCGGGGCGCAGGCCACGATGGCGCCGGCGCTGCCCTGCATGATGATCTCCGCGGAGGGCTCCGCAGACCCGCTGGCCTCGGCCCGTGCCGCCGTGCAGGCCGCCGAGGAGTGCCGGGACGGCGAGGCGTTCGAGCGCGCGCTCGACCTGCTCGATCCCGTGCTCTACCGCCGCGACGCCCCGGCAGATGCCTGGTACCTCGCGGGGCGCGCCAAGCTCGGCCTGGCCGAGCTCGAGACGGTGCCGCGCTGGCGCGGGCACCAGCAGCCCGGCACGAGCTACGCCCAGGGCTCCTGGCGGGCACTCGTCGAGGCGCTCCGGCGCGATCCCGGCCACGCGGCGGCCGCCACGCTCCTCGCCGAGCTGCGCACCCGTACCCGGGGTGCCGCCGGCAGCGCCGCCGATCTCGCGGCGATCCGGAGGGCGGCGGCCGCGGGCGCCGACACCGCCTACTGGCTCCGTCGCGCCCGGGCCGAGCTCGAGTGGGACGAAGCCGACTCCGCCCTCGCCGCCGTGGCCCGCTACGCCGCGGCCGGCGGCGACCCGGCGCTCGCCGACGGGGAGCGCGCACGGATCCTCTTCGTCCTGGGCCGCGCGGACGACGGCGCGGTGGCCTGGTTCACCGGCCTCGACGCGGCCAGGGGCCCGACGGTCGCAGCCTTCCGCGCCGACCTCGCCTGGGTGGCGCGCGAGGCCGAACTCATCGCGTTCGACGCGCTGGCTCCGGAGGACCGCCTGCCCTGGGCCCGGGGGTTCTGGGAGCGGCGCGCCGTGGCCGACTTCCGCACCGTACCCGAGCGGCTCGCCGAGCACTTCACTCGCATCCGGGAGGCCGTGGAGGCCTTCCGGTTGACCGATCGTGAGCGCGACTTCAACGCCGCGATGCCGTTCCGGAGCGCGCAGGACCTGGTGGACGATCGGGGGGTGATCTGGGTCCGGCACGGGCCGCCGGACGAGGTCCTCCAGAGTGCCGTCGGCGAGGGGCCCGGCTGCGGCTATGTCTCCTGGGTCTACCGCCATGGCGCCGATGCCGGGCTGAGCGTGCACTTCCGCTCCTACTTCACGCTCGCGGCGTACCGTTCCTACTACCAGTTCTGCAGTGGTCGACGGGACTTTCGCCTGGTGCCCGGCGGCCCGTGGATCGATCACCACGCCTGGTGGATGGCGGAGCGCGACTCGCTCTACGCCCGGTGGGCCGAGGCCGCCCGCGCCCGACGCCGCATCACGGCGGGCCGGCTCGAGCGCGAGTTGGCGGAGGAGGAGCTGGCCCGGCTCGAGCTCGCGGTCACCACCGACGGCCAGCCTCACCGCTTCGACCGGGACCTGGGCGCCGTGGTGCGCGCATACGCCCTGGGCGACCCCGGCCGGCTCCTCGTGGCGTTCGGCGTTCCGGCAGCCCGGCTCGAGCCGGCCCCGGCGGGCCCCGGCGGCCC
>JAICEH010000197.1 GCA_025924275.1 Gemmatimonadales bacterium
ACGGTCCGGATCGACGAGCGGCTGGCGCTGGGCGCGCCCGGATTCCTCACGAGCGTCTCGCTCGACCGCGCGGTGGCCCTGTTCTGGTCCGACGCCCCGGCGCTCGACAACCCGGCCGAGTTCTCCAACTACCGGGTGTACTCGGCGTCCTACGACCTCGACGCGGGCCTCTGCGGGACCGACTGGGGCCTCGAAGGCACCACGGTGAGCCCCGAGTTCGTCGCCGGCGTGCTGCCGAACGGGGTGCCCCGCTGCTTCGCGGTGGCGAGCCAGCACCTCCTCGGCTACGAGAGCCTCTGGTCGCCGATCGACGACGACACCCCGCGGCCCGACAACCGCAACGTGGTGCTCTACACCCAGGCGGCCAACGGGGCGCAGTCCGGCTTCAGCTTCTGGAAGGACTTCGACACCGATGGCCAGGTGGACGCCGACGAGCTGGGCGTGGTCGGCCCCGCGTCCGGGTACGACCTCCTCCTCCTCGATGTCCTGGGCGACCCGACCTTCACCGTGGCGGGCAACGTCGGGTTCCGCACCTACGTGAACGGCCCGGTCGGGGACCTCACGGACATCGACTTCGCGCCGCTCGGCGGATACGGCGGCGCGCCGCTCGCCGCCCTCCCCGGATGGGGCTACGTGGCGGAGATCGACCGGGGCGGTCCCTTCCCCAGCTACGGCGCCCTCCGGGTCACGCACGTCGGCACCGAATTCATCATCCTGGACTGGGCCTACCAGACCGACCCGGGGAACCCCGAGCTTTCGGTGAAGTAGGGGAACCGGGGGGCGGGGAGCGGGCGCTGGGCCCGCTCCCCGCCCCTTGTCCCGCCCCCGCCGGGCCCGCCACCTTCCCGGCATGGTTCCCCCCCTCCTGCTCGACGGCAACTCGCTCGCGATCTCCGACGTGGTCCGCTTCGCCCGCCGGGGCGGGACGGCCGCGGCGGCGCCCTCGGCCCTCGCCGAGGTGGCGGCGTCCCGCGTGCACGTGGACCGCGCGCTGGCCGAGGGCCGGGTCATCTACGGGATCAACACCGGGTTCGGCAAGCTGGCGAACGTGCTGATCGCCCCCGACCGGCTGGACGCGCTGCAGGTGAACCTGGTGCGCAGCCACGCCGCGGGGGTGGGCGCGCCCCTGCCGGCCGAGGTGGTCCGGGCCACGATGCTGCTCCGCGCGAACGTGCTGCTCCGCCCCACGAGCGGGGTGCGGCCGGCGCTGGCCGAGGCGGTGCTGGCGCTGCTGAACGCGGGCATCGTGCCCGTGGTCCCCGAGCAGGGGAGCGTCGGGGCGAGCGGGGACCTGGCGCCGCTCTCCCACATCGCCCTCGCGCTGATGGGAGAGGGGGAGGTTCTGGCCCCGGGCGGCGGCCGCGAAGCGGCGGGGAGCGCGCTCGCCCGCGCGGGCCTCGCGCCGTTCCGCTTCGCGCCCAAGGAGGGCCTCGCCTTCATCAACGGGACCCAGGCGCAGACGGCGATGCTGTCCCTCCTGGTGCACGACGCGAAGGTGCTCTGGCGGACCGCGGTGGGTGCCGCGGCGATGAGCCTCGAGGCGCTCCGCGGCACGCCGGTCCCGTTCGACCCGCGGATCCACGCGGCCCGGCCGCACCCGGGCCAGCTGCACGCCGCCGCCCTCCTTCGCTCCCTCCTGGCCGACAGCGAGATCCGCGAGTCGCACCGGGAGAACGACCCGCGGGTGCAGGACGCCTACAGTCTCCGGTGCGCGCCGCAGGTGCTCGGGGCCGTGGCCGACGCGATCGCGTTCGCCGCGGGCGTGGCGGCCATCGAGCTCAACGCCTCGACCGACAACCCGCTGGTACTGGAGGACGGCAGCGTGGTCTCCGGGGGCAACTTCCGCGGCCAGCCGGTGGCCCAGGCGCTCGACGTACTCGCCCTCACCCTGGTGACGCTGCAGGCGATCGCGGAGCGGCGCGTGGAGCGGCTGGTGAACCCGGACCTGAGCCACGGGCTCCCGGCATTCCTCACCGCCGACCCCGGGCTCTCCTCCGGCTACATGATGGTGCAGATCACGGCCGCCGCCCTGGTGGCCGAGTCCCGCGCCATCGCGATGCCGGCCAGCATCGGCTCGATCCCGACCGACGCGAACCAGGAGGATTTCGTACCGATGGGCATGGGGGCGGCCTGGAAGGCCGCGCGCATCCTGGCCAACGCGCAGCGGGTCGTGGCGGCCGAGCTCCTCTGTGCCGCCCAGGGCCTCGAGCTGCTCCGCCCCCTCCGACCGGGGCGGGGGGTGGAACGACTCCACCGGGCCCTCCGTGCCCTCGAGCCGCCGGTGCCGTCGCTGGTCGAGGACCGCCCCCCGGCCGGTGACCTGGAGCGGCTGGCCGCGGCCATCCGGGCGGGCGACCTCGATCCGGGGGAGGGCCGATAGCGCGGTTCCGCTTGCCCCTGCCCCCCGGCGGGGCCTATCTTTGCAAATTCAAGTCCTGTCAGGGGTTTCGCTCCTTACGGCCGGCCGAATGAATCTCGAGAAGCTCAAGGACGCCGCCAGGAAGCACGAGCTCAAGGAGGATTGGCACCGGGCGATCGAGGTCTACCAGAGGGCCATCGAGGCCTTCGAGTCCGGTGCCGACGGCGCGCCCGACCTCACGGTCTACAACCGGATCGGCGACCTGCAGCTGCGGGTGAACGACACCGCCGCGGCGGTGGCGTCCTACGAGCGCGCCGCCGACCTGTACGCCGAGCAGGGCTTCGTCAACAACGCGATCGCGCTCTGCGGCAAGATCCTCCGGGTCAACCCCGGGCGAGTCCAGACCTACCTCCGGCTCGCCCAGCTCCACGCCCGCAAGAACGTCGTCATCGACGCCCAGCGGAACCTCCTCGAGTACCTGGAGCGGATGCACGCCCAGGGGCGCCTCGAGGAGGCGTTCGGCTCGATCCGGCAGTTTGCCGCACAGTTCGCGGCCAGTCCCGACATCCGCCAGATGCTGGCCGAGCTGCTGCGCGCGGGCACCCGGTCCGGGGAGATCCGCGCCCAGCTCGGGCGGCTCGCCGACGAACTCGACCGGGCCGGCGACCACGCCGGCGCGCGGGAGGCGCGGGCGCGCATCGACGAACTGGAGGGCGAGGGCGGGGGCGGTGGGGGGCTGGTCTTCCTCGACACCGGCGTGGGGCCGCCGCCCACCACGCTTCCCGGCCTCCAGCGGCCCGACCCGACCGGCATCGAGGTCCAGCCCCTCGACATCGAGACCGGGCGCGCCGACGAGTCCGCCACCACGCTCGACGACCAGGGCACGGCCCAGCTCGTCGGCCTCGAGACGACCGCCGTGGACGTCACCCTCGGCGGGGGGGAGTCGGAGCCGCCGCGGTTCGAGGGTCTGCTCGTCGCCGACAGCCTCACCGAGGGCGTCGACAGCCCGCCGCCGGCCGGGCTCGAGGTGGAGCAGGCGCCGGTCGAGCCGATCGAGCTGGAGTCGGCGCCGCCCGCCGACTTCGAGCTCTCCCGCCCGGGCGACGGCGAGTACCTCGAGGCGTCCGCGCCCGGCGGGGCTCCGCCCGCACCCGCCGCGGAGGCGCTGGCTGCCGCAGAGTACGAGCCGCTCCCCGCGCCGCCGCCCCCGAGCCTGGACGAACTCGCCGACCGCGTCCTCGAGGACCCCGACGCGGCCGAAGCGCACCGCGCCCTGGGCGAGGCCCTGCTCGCCGCCGGGGAGCGCGACCGGGGTCGGGAGGAACTCGAGCTCGCCCTGGGGCGGTACGAGGCGGATTCCGACTGGGTCCACGCCGGGGACGTGCTCACGGAACTGATCCGGCTCGACCCCGTCAGCATCCGGCTCTACCAGAAGCGGGTGGAGCTCGGCTTCCGGATGGGTGACCGCGGGCGCCTTCTCGAGGCCTACCTCGAGCTGGCGGACTGCCTGGTGCGGGTCGGTTCGCTGGAGAAGGCGGAGGCGGTGTACCGGCGCGTCCTGGAGCACGACCCGGAGAACGGCCGCGCCCGGGCTGCGCTCGACACCATCGCCGCGCCGCCCGCGGGGCCGGCTCCCCCCGCGGGATACGGCGTCACCCCGCCCGCTGCCCCCGCGCGGGCCGCGGCACCCCCGACGGCCGAGCCGGGCTACGTGGACCTCGGCGCGATGGTGCTGGAGGAGCAGGCCCCCCGCGCCGACACCCGGATCCGGGTGGAGGACGAGGAGCCGACCGGCGACGAGGAGGCCGACTTCCGGCAGATCCTCCAGCAGTTCAAGAGCGGCCTGGAGCGGAGCCTGACCGCCGACGACTTCCAGACCCACTACGACCTGGGGATCGCGTTCCGGGAGATGGGGCTGCTGGACGAGGCCATCGCCGAGTTCCAGAAGGCGCTCCGGGCGCCCGAGGGGCGGCTCCGCACCGCGGAGGCCCTCG
>JAICEH010000198.1 GCA_025924275.1 Gemmatimonadales bacterium
CCGTCGCGCGCGGCCTCGGGAATCCCCCCCACGCGCGAGGCCACGATGGCCCGGCCGGCGCGCATCGCCTCCAGCAGGGCGAGCGGCAGCCCCTCGGAGAGCGAGGGCATCACGAACAGGTCCGCCGCCGCCAGCAGGTCCGCCACGTCGTCCCGGTGACCCAGGATGGAGGCCACCGGGGCAAGGTCCGGCGCCTCGGCCCGCGCACGAAGGGCCGGCTCCGCCTCCCCACGCCGCCCCGCGATCGCCACCCTCCATTCGGCCGGCCACCGCCCCTCCCGGACGAGCCGGGCCACCGCCTCGAGCAGGACCGCGTGGCCCTTCACCGGGTAGAGGCTCCCGGCGGCGAGTGCCAGCCGCGTACCCGGCTCGAGCCCGAGCGCCGCGCGGCCCCGGGCCGCGTCGCCGACCGGTTCGGGCACGCCGTTGGGGACGACCGCGATCCTGCCTTCCGGCAGGCCCACGGCCCGGGCCAGGTGCGCCGCGGCCGCCTCCGAGACCGCCACCACGGAGGACGCCCGGCGCGCGGCCCACCGGAGCGCCGCGCGCCGGCGGAACCGGTCCGCGAAACCGGTGCCGCCGTGCATCGTGGTGACCAGCGGCACGCCGGCGAAGGCGCCATAGAACGCGAAGGTGAACTCGTGTGCGTGCGCCACCTGGACGCCGCGCCGGCGGAGCGCCCCGCGGAGCGCCCGGACGAATGCCGGGTCCACCGCCCGGCGGAGCTCGAGGATCTCGGGCTCGAACCCGGCGCGGCGGTATTCGCGGTGCAGCCACCCTTCCCCGGTCGGGGTCCGGATGCCCACCGGCACCACCTCGTGGCCCCGGTTCCGGAGCTCGTGCGAGAGCAGCAGCGCCATCCGCTCCGCCCCGCCCGGGCCGTAGGAGTCGAGCAGCATCCCGACCGTGCCCGGGCTGCTCATCGGCCGGGGCGCGGCACCGCGCGCTTCACCGCGTGGAGTCCGCGAAGCACGGGGACGGGGAGGAGGGCGAGGGCCCGCCAGGCCAGGGTGGCGGGATCCCAGCGCCCCCCGGCGGCGCGATACTCGGCGAGCGCGGCGGTGGCGGGCCCCGGCTCGAAGTTCGCCAGGTGGGTCCACGCGAGGCGGCGGAGCAGGCGCCGCCTTCCATCGGCGAAGGCGGCCCGCGCAGAGGGGGGGAGCGGGGCGCGGAGTGCCGCAGCCACCTCCGCCGAGCGCATCGCGTTCCGGATCTTCTCGACGCTCCGGGCCGGCACGCTCACCTGGCTGCCGTGGCCGAGGCGATAGCGCGTCAGCCGGTCGAGCAGGAAGCCGCCCGGCCGTACCGCGGCCAGCCGATGGAAGAACTCGGTGTCGGTGGCCGAGTGGAAGCTCGCATCGAAGCCGCGTACCTGGTGCCAGGCGTCCCGGTGCACCAGCGCCGACGAGGGCAGCGCGAGGTTTCCCCGGAAGAGCAGCTCGAAGGCGTCGCCGACGTAGGCGATCCGCTCCCCCGCCGCCGTGAGGACGGCCAGCCGATCGAGATGGGCGGCGAGAAGTCGTTCCACCGGACCGCCGTGCTCGCTCGCGGCGGCGAAGACCCGCTCGAAGCCCTGCGCGCCGCGGTGCGGCCGGCCCAGCTCGTCCACCACGAGGCAGTCGGTGACCGACCAGCCCAGGTCGGGAGCGGCACGGTGGAGCGCCAGCTGGCGCTCGAGCTTGGCCGGCTCCCACAGGTCGTCGCTGTCGAGCATCGCGATCCACTCGCCCGCCGCCGCCTCGGCGCCGAAGTTCCGCGCCGCCGACTGCCCGCCTCCTTCCCGCCGGAGGTAGCGCACCTGGGAACCGAACCCGGCCGTCGCCGCGCGGATGTCCTCGCTGGAGCCGTCGTCCACCACGATCACCTCGGCCGGCGCGAGCGTCTGCGCCAGGGCGGACGCCACGGCCTCGCGCAGGAGGACCGCGCGATCCCGCGTGGGGATGACCACGCTCACGGCGGGCGGCGGGCCGCTCATCGACCGGCCAGCCAGCGTGCCAGGCGGTCCTGCGTCCGCTCGATCCGGTCGTACACCAGGCGGATGGCCCGCAGGGTGCCGAGCCGCGCCGGTCCCCAGCTCACCGCCGGGTCGAACCGCATCGTGCGCCCGAGGTTCTCGAACCGGCCGCCCCGGAGGGCCGCCAGCGGGTCCGCCTCCTCCGCCAGCAGCCGCACCCGGGTCTCGCGGTCGTTCCGGCTGTCGTGCTGGTCGAGCCCGGCCACGCCGACCATCGCCGGGCGCCGGCGGCGAGCCTGGTGCAGGAGCTCGACGGCGCGGGGATCGGGGAGCCAGCGGGTATTGTAGGCCGCGTTCCAGACCTCGAGGGCGTCCACGCCCGCGAGCACCTCGTCGGGGACCCGGTGGCCGGTGAGCACCGGGTGGGCCACCATCGTGAATCCGGCGTCGGGGGCCACGCGCTCGACGAATTCGGCCGGCGTGGCCGGCTCGTGCCAGCGGGCCAGCCCGAGCGCCAGGAGGTGCAGCCCCTTGTGCCCGGCGAAGCGGAACTCGAGGCCCGGGATGAGCCGCACCCCCTCGCCGGAGGCCGAGGCGCAGGCCGCCACGTACTCGCCCCACCGGGATGCGTCCAGGTCCTCCGCGTGCTCGGTGAGGCCCACGAAGCCGATGCCGCGCCGGCGGCAGGCCAGGGCCAGCTCCGGCAGCGAGTCCCGCCCGTCGTGCGACCAGTGGGTGTGCACGTGCACGATGCCGAGCCGCGGGTCGGTCATCCCTCCCTCCTCAGCCAGGCCAGCGTCTCCGTCAGGGCGGGCAGCGGGTCCTCGACCCGCAGCACCTCCCCGCGGCGCCGGTGCGCGACGGGCCGCAGGACGTCCACCAGCGTGCGCCAGCGCCCGGGCGTGCCCGGCGGCAGCCAGGCCTCCTCCTCCGGCCGCCTGAGGCGGGCGAGGAGGTGGTCCACATCCCCCCACCACCAGCGGCTCCGCACCCCAACCCGATAGGCCGGCGGGCGCCCCGGGTCCTTCCCCTCGAGCTGCAGGACCATCCGGAGCGGGAAGTCGACCCCCGCGTCCACCGCGAGCTGGAGCGAGCCCCAGAAGCGGGCGTTCACCTCCATCAGCCAGGCCGTCCCGTCGCGGTCCACCTTGCACTCGACCATCGCGATGCCGCCCCATCCGAGCGCCTCGAGCAGGTGCCTGGCGTGGGAGGCGAGGGAGTGGGGCACCGCGATGCTCTCCCGGAGTGTGCTCACCCCGCCGCTCGGCGGCCGCTCGCGCAGCCGGCGATGGGCGAAGACCGCGGGCGGGCCCGAAGGGCCGGGGAGGACGAAGACCCCCTCGCCGACCCCCTCGATCCGCCGCTGCAGCAGCACGGGGAAGGCCTCCGCCGGCAGGCCATCGAGCAGCCGGCCGAGCTCGGCGGGCTCCCGGGCGTACGCGACGCCGAGCTTTCGTCGCCTTCCGGTAGCGTCCGTCACCACCGATCGCGAGGGCTTGACCACGAGGGGCCAGGGGAGCCCGGACGCGTCGGGGCGCCGGTCCGGGGCCTCCACCAGCACCTGTTCCGGCGCCGGGAGCCCCACGGTGGCACCCGCGGCGGCAACGGCGGCCTTGTCGCTGGCCCGAACGAAGCCCTCGCGGGTGCCGGGCGGGATCCGGAGCCCGGGGAATGCCTCGGCGGCGGCGAAGCCGACGAGGATTCCCGCGTCCGTGACCGGCAGCAGGATGCCCGCGCCGACCTGGCGGCAGAGGTCGGCCCACGCCGCCGCTGCGGCCTGGGGAGCTTCGAGGGGGCACGGGGTGCGCACCGTCCTCACCGCCCAGCGCGAGGAGCCGGCCAGCGGCCGCGGGCGGGAGGAGGCGACCACCACGCGATACCCGGCCCGGCCCAGGGAGCGGACCACGGCCAGGGCGGCCCGCTGTTCCCCGTCGGTCACCACGACGGTGGCGTTCACGCGCTCACCAGCCCCGCGAGCCGGAGGAGGAGTCCATCCGGGCTCAGTCCGGCAGGGACGTTGAGCCGTGCCAGCGCGAACCGGTCGGCGTCCTCGGGGATCTCGCCGCCGTCCACGCGGAAGGCCGCGGCGTACCCGGCCTCGGCCGCGAGGGAGCGGGTCGCGGCGGAGTGGAGACCGTAGGGATACGTGACGATCGGCACGGCGCGGCTGCCCCAGCCCTCGAGCCATTCCCGCGAGCGCGCCAGCTCCTGACGCACCTCCCCGGGCTCGAGCCGGGCCAGGTTCGGGTGGCTCCAGGTGTGCGAGCCCACCGTGATGCCCGGCCCCGACAACGCGGCAGCCAGCTCGCCCTCGGTGGCACAGTGGAGGACGCCGGGGAGGTCGTCGCGGACGGGGAGCCCGGCCGCCGTCGCCCAGGCGCGGGCCGCGCCATCCTCC
>JAICEH010000199.1 GCA_025924275.1 Gemmatimonadales bacterium
CGTGCTCGGCCGTGGCGCGCTGCCGGCCGACCGCGTGGTGGAGCTCGCGCTCGACCTGATCGACCCGCTCACGGCCGTGCACGACGGCGGGCTGGTGCACCGGGACCTCAAGCCGGAGAACGTGCTGGTCGAGCCGACCGGCAGCGTCCGGATCACCGACTTCGGGCTGGCGCTGGCGCTCCGGGGCGTGGCGGGGCGCTACGGCGGCGCCACCAGCCAGAGCGGCACCCCCCAGTTCGCCAGCCCCGAGCAGCTGCTGGGCGAGCGGGTGGACCAGCGCAGCGACCTCTACAGCCTCGCCGCCGTGGCGGTCTACGCCCTCCTCGGCACCTCGCCGTTCCCGGGCCTCACGCCCGAGCAGGTGCTTGCCCGGCAGACCACCAACCAGCTCCCGGCCCTGCGGCAGGCCCGCCCCGACCTTCCCGAGGAGCTGGTCGAGGTCCTGGAACGGGCCCTGCAGGCCGAGGTGGAGCTCCGCTTCCCCTCGGCGGCCGAGTTCCTCCAGGCGCTGCACCGGGCGGTGAGCCGGAACGTCCGGCGGGGCCAGAGCGGGGAGTGGGACCGGCTGTCGGGGGCCTGGTGGCGGGGCGGCTGAGCCCGGCACTTGACTCTGGCGGTCCGCACAGCAGATTAATTGCCCGTCCGGCCGGGAGATCCTCCCGCCGGCACGGCCCAGAGGACCAGTGATGCCCGGGCGAGCGCCCGGGTTTTTTCTTGGTCTCACGGCGGGAAGGGCCCGCACTGGGTTGTCGGTCGGTACGGCCTGGCCGGACCCCGACGTTCAACACCTGGATGGAGACGGCTGCAATGGCTCGCATGACCGGCACGGTGAAGTGGTTCAATGACGCCAAGGGCTTCGGGTTCATCACCCCCGAGAACGGTGGCAAGGACTGCTTCGTCCACCACACCGCCATCAAGGCGGACGGCTTCCGTACCCTCGCCGAGGGGGACAAGGTCGAGTTCGACCTGGTCCAGGGCGCCAAGGGCCCCGCGGCCGAGAACGTCACCAAGGCGTGATCCGGCTGGACCCCGAACGACGAACGGCCCGCTCCCTTCGGGAGCGGGCCGTTTCGCTTGGCCGCCGGGGGCCGTACTACTTGTGCCGGTAGACCACCCGGCCGCGGGTCAGGTCGTAAGGCGAGAGGACCACCGTCACCCGGTCCCCCTCGAGCACCCGGATCTTGAACTTGCTCATCTTCCCCGCCGCGTAGGCGAGGATCTGGTGCCCGTTGTCGAGGAGGACCCGGTAGTTCCGGTCGGGGAGGACCTCGGTCACCACCCCCTCCATCTCGATGCCTTCTTCCTTCGCCATCCGCGCTGACTCCCTGGGTCGGTTCGACTTGCCCGGCCCGGCGGGCCGGCGATGGGACGCCCGACAATCTCGCCCCGTCCCCCCCGGCAGGGCAACCGGTCAGGCCGTTTCGGCCTCGGCCAGCCGCTCCTCCACCAGCGCCACGAGGGCGCCCATCCCCGCGGCATCGAACACCAGCCGGGCCCCGGCCGCCCGGTAGATCTCCGGCAGGCGGGCGGTGGCCCCGAGGGCGAGGGCCCGGCGGTAATCGGCCACGGCCCGGCGCCGGTCGGCCAGCGCGTTGCGGTACACCTGGAGGGCGCCGAGCTGGGCGATCCCGTACTCGATGTAGTAGAACGGGTAGAGGAAGACGTGAAGCTGGCGGTACCAGCGCGCGACCCGCTCGGGCTCCAGCCCGGTCCAGTCCACCCCGGTCTCGAACCGCGCCCGGATCGCGAGCCACGCGGCGTCCCGGGCCGCGGCCTCCTCTCCCTCGCCGCTGGTGTAGATCCACGACTGGAAGGCGTCCACCGAGGCGATGTGCGCCAGGGTGAGGAGGATGTCCTCGAGGTGCTCCGCCCAGGCGCGCGCCAGCTCGGGCGGGGAGACGAACCCGCCCGGCTCCGCGACGTACGGCAGCGCGAGGAGCTCCATCGACATCGAGGCCAGCTCGGCGGCCTCGGCCCCGGGATGGCGCTGCCACAGTACCGGCAGCGGGTGCGCCGCGAAGGCGTGGAAACAGTGGCCCGCCTCGTGGAGGAGGGTCGTCACGTCCTCCAGCAGCCCCACCGCGTTCATGTGCACGTAGGGGCGCCCACGCACCGGCAGGGTCTCGCAGAACCCGCCCGGGGCCTTGTTCGGCCGGCTCTCGAGGTCGAGGAGGGCCTCCACGCGCATGGTGGCGAACTGGCCGCCAAGCACCGGGTCCACCGCCGCGAAGACCCGCTCCGCCCGGGCCTCGAACTCCGCCGCATCGGCGAAGGCCCGCACCGGCTCGCGACCGGCGGGATCGACCTGGAGGTCCCAGGGCCGGAGACGGTCGAGACCCAGCCGGCGGCGGCGGCGCTCGAGCACCCGCCCGACCGCCGGCACCACCACGGCCTCGACGGCCTCGTGGAAGCGGCGGCAGTCGTCCGGACCGTAGTCGTCGCGGTGCTTCGCCGCGAAGCTGTAGGCCTGGAAGTCGGGGAAGCCGGCCTCCCGGGCCACGGCCTGGCGCAGGTGGTACATCCGGTCGAACAGGGCGGCGAGGGCGGGCCGCGCCTCGCGGTAGGGCGCCCCGATGCCGTGGAAGGCCCGCTCCCGGATGCCGCGGTCCGGGCTCCGGAGGTGCGGCAGGAGGCGCGGGAGCGGCACCCGCTCCCCCTCCCAGTCCGCCAGCAGCCCGCCGGTCAGCCGCTGGTACTCCGCCGCCAGGCCCTCGAGCTCCGCCAGGCGCGGCACGTTGGCCTCGCGGAAGATCGCAACGGTGGTCCGGAACCGCCGGAGCATCGTCTCCAGGTCCGGCCGGGTCCACCCCAGCGCCACGAGCCGCCCGGCGAGGACTGCCTCCCGCTCGTCCACCCGCGGGAGGATCCCGGTCGAGAAGCGGAGATGCGCCTCGCGGCGTGCCTCGTCGGCGGTGTCGGCGGTGTAGGCGATCATCGCGGCGGCGGCGGCCTCGTGGACCAGCGCCGCGAGGCGGGACCAGGCGGCGAGCCAGGCCTCCACGGTGCCCTCGTCGAGGGGGGTGGCCGCGAGCGCGTCGAAGCGCGGCTCCAGGTCCGCCCAGGTGGCGTCGGCGAAGGCCGTCGCGGAGTCGGGCAGCTCGGGCAGGCCGGTCACGGTGGTGGGCAGGAGCGGGTCAGGCCGCGGCCGGATCGCCCGCCGGCCGGAGCCGGGCGGCGAGGAGGCTCACCAGCAGCACCACGAGGGCGGCCACCCAGAATGGGGCGCCGTGTCCGATGCGCTGGAAGGCCGCGGTGGCCACGAGCGGGGCGATGACCCGCGCCATCCCGGCGAAGGTCTGAGCGGTGCCCATCACCGTACCCAGCTCGCGCCGGTCCGAGTGGCGCGACATCAGCGAGGTCGTGGCGGGAAAGAGGAGGGCCGTCCCGATCGGGACGAGGGGCATCACCGCGACCAGCACGGCGAGCCGGCCGGCCACCGGATAGAGCAGCATGCCGAGGGCCAGGGAGAGGGCCCCCAGGCGCATCGCCCACTGCTCCCCCACCCGGTCCACGACCGGCCCGAGGAACACCAGCCGCATCACCAGGGAGAGCGCGCCGATGAAGGCGTAGAAGTACCCGATGGTCTGCGCGGTGACCCCGTGCTCCGCCTCGAGGAACAGCGCGAACACGGAGTTGAGGGCGGTGAACGCCAGCATCCCGGCGCCGTAGATCCAGATCAGGCGCGACACGGGCAGGCCGGGATGGCGCACCACCTGCCAGGCGCCGTGCCAGACCGGCCGCCGCTCGGGCGGCTCCGCTCCCGGGTGGCGCGACTCGGGCAGCAGGCGCCAGGCGAAGATCACGTTGAGCAGGCAGAGCGCCGCGGCCACGAAGCCCGGGGCCGCCTGGCCCCAGTGCGCGGCGAGCGAGCCGACGGCGGGGCCGATCATCACCCCGGCGGAGGTGGCGGCCGAGAGCCACCCCAGGGCACGCGCCCGGTCCGCGGGGCGGACGGTGTCGGCCACGTAGGCCTGGGCCACCCCGGTGGTCCCCCCGCTCGCCCCCTGGACGATGCGCGAGAGGAAGAGCATCCAGATCGAGTGGGCCAGGCCGAAGATGAGGAACGCCAGGGCGGAGCCGAGCAGCCCGATGAGGAGCGCCGGGCGCCGGCCGTAGCGGTCGGAGAAGCGGCCCCAGACGGGGGCGGCGGCCAGCTGCGCGATCGAGTAGGAGGCGATGATCCACCCGATCAGCACCGGGCTGGCCTGCATGTCGAGCGCGTAGAAGGGCAGCAGCGGCAGCACCATCGCGAACCCGAGCATGTCCACGAAGTTGGCCGCGATGAGGACCGCGAGCCGGCGGAACTCGATC
>JAICEH010000200.1 GCA_025924275.1 Gemmatimonadales bacterium
CCTGGCGCGCGACCCCGACGCCGGCGTCCGTGCGGCGGCGGTGGTGGCCTCCCTGATGGGCGGCGCCGAGATCGACGTGCCGGCCGACCTCCCCCGCGCCGCCCTGGCCGAGGAGGTGGACGCCGCCACCGATCGCGAGGCGCTCCGGGTGCTCTCCCGGACCCACCCCGACGCGGCGCGCCGGGCCGGCGCCGCGGTGCTGCTCGCCGTGGCGGGCGACGCCGCGGCGCGCGCAGTGGCCGAGCAGGACCCCTCCGAGCAGGTGCGCGCCCGGGTGCGGGCGGCGCTGGGCGGGGCGTGATGCCGGGCGGGTTCGTGGTCGAGCTGCTCACCTTCCTGGCGCTGCTCGGGCAGCCGCTCTTCCTCGCCTACTTCATCCTCTACAACACCTACACCCTCTCGCTCATCGCGCTCTCCGCCGGGCGGGTGCGGCGGCGCGTGGCGGGGCACTTCGTCGAGGACCTCGACCTCATCGACGGCAGCGACTACACCAAGCCGCTCACGATGATCGTGCCGGCCTTCAACGAGGAAGTCACCCTCGTGGACACGGTCACCAACCTGGTCCACTGCGACTATCCCCGGTTCGAGATCGTGGTGGTGAACGACGGCTCCACCGACCGGACGCTGGAGCGGCTCCGGGAGGCGTTCCGCCTGCGGCGGACCGACGTGCCCTACCGGCAGGCGATCAGGTCGATGCCGGTGCGCGGCACCTGGGAGGCCACGATCCCGCTGCCCGCCAACGTCGCCCAGGTGGTGGTCCTCGACAAGGCGAACGGGGGCAAGGCCGATGCGCTCAACGCCGGCGTCAACGCGAGCACGATGCCCTACTTCGTGTCGCTCGACGCCGACTCGATCCTGGACGCGCGCGCGCTCAAGGAGCTGATGCGGGCCATCCAGGAGGACCCGCGGGTGGCCGCGGTCGGGGGGCAGGTCGCGATCGCCAACGGCTGTACCGTCCGGAATGGCCGGGTGGTGAGCGTCGGCCTGCCGAAGCACCCGCTCGCCCGCTTCCAGATGGTGGAGTACCTCCGCTCGTTCACCACGGGCCGGACCGCGCTCGACCGGCTGGACGCGATCCTCATCCTCTCCGGGGTGTTCGCCGTCTTCGAGAAGGAGGCGGTGATCCGGGCGGGGGGCTACCTCACGCCGCTGGTGGACCACCAGCTGGTGCGGGAGTACGTGGGCGAGCGTGCCGGGACGGTGTGCGAGGACATGGAGATCATCGTCCGGCTGCACCGCTTCCTCCGGGACAAGGCGAGCGACCGCCGGATCGCCTTCCTGCCGCACCCGGTGGCGTGGACCGAGGTGCCGGAGCGGCTGGAGTCGCTCCGCAAGCAGCGCGGCCGGTGGCACCGCGGCCTGCGCGAGTCGCTCCGCTACCACGACGAGATGCTCTTCAACCGGCGCTACGGGCGGATCGGCTGGTTCGCGCTGCCGACCTTCTGGCTCTTCGAGTACTGGGGGCCGATGATCGAGCTCGCGGGCTACGTCTTCCTGCTGTTCTTCCTGCTGCTCGACTGGCTCGCCGGGATCCAGCTCCTCAACTACGCCTACGCCGCCGCGTTCTTCCTGGTCTCGCTCGGCTACGGCATCCTGGTGAACGTCTTCGGCGTGCTGGTGGGCGCCTGGCGCTTCCGGTACGGGATGGCCGACCGGCTCCAGGCGGGGCTCCTGCCGTTCTCCAGGCGGCGGGAGATCTTCATCCTGCTGCTCTACGCCGTGCTGGAGATGCTGCCGTTCTCCTACCGGCACCTGACGCTCTACTGGCGGATGCGGGGGCTGGTGGACGCCTGGCGGGGGAAGAAGAGCTGGGAGAAGTTCGGCCGGGTGGGGTTCAAGGAGGCGGAGGCGGGGTGAGCACGGCGGGACGACGGGACGGCGGGACGACGGGACGGGACGGCGGTAGGCCGCGGAGTTACCGCTCCCTGCTCCCCGCTCCCCGCTCCCCGCCCAGGTGCGGCAGGTCCTCGTCCGGCCCGGCGGCCGGGGTCATCTCCCACCGCCGCGCGGCGGGGAGGTGGTGGCGGATCGAGTTGGCGTAGTACTCGAGCAGTGGCCGCCCCGCCGGGAGGATCACCAGGGTCCCGCCCTCCTCCACCACCAGCCGCCGCATCCGGAACGTCCGCCGGGCGCGATCCCACAGTTCGGGCACCGTTGCCTCCGCGGGCACGATCGTCGCCCCCGCCTCGAGCAGCAGGTCCCTGAGCTCGTCCATCCGCTCGAGCGCCCGGGTCCGCTCCACGGCGCTCCCGCCGAAGGAGAGCAGGGCCGCGGCGCCGAGCGGCACGGGCGTCACGGGAATCGCCTGCCCGATCCGCCGCATCATCTCGGCCGCCAGCCCCTCGAGCCGCCCGAGCCGCTCCGGCCGGGGCAGCGCCAGCACGTCCACCTCCCGGGCCGCCAGCCAGGCGCGGGCCGAGAGCGGCTCGCCGAAGGCCACCGCGACGCGGCCGTAGCGCTTGAGCCGACCGGTGACGAACCGGAGCGCGTTCCAGCCGAGGTATCCCGCCACGGTGCGGACCTGCGCCAGCCGCCCCCGGGGCTCGAGTCCCACCGCGCGCTCGCGGATCAGGGTGCGGTCCTCGAGCACCCGGTCGTAGTTGATCCCCACCGGCACCAGCCAGAGGTCGGCCGTGAAGCCGGGCTCGGCCAGGGTGCGCAGCGTGTAGTCGAGCAGGCCGAGCTTCGGCGGCCGGAGCGCACCGTCCCGGGTCAGCCCGCCCTCGGGGAAGAAGGCCTGGGTGACCCGGTGGCGGGTGATGAGCTGGACGTAGCGCTCCAGCACCGCGTGGTAGAGCGGCTCGCGGAAGCCCCGGCGGATGAAGAAGCTGCCGAAGCTCTTGAAGACGTACTCCAGCGGCCAGGTGCGGGCCCACTCGCCGACGGCATAGCTCAGGCTCGCGGTGTTGGCCAGGACGTAGGCCAGCACCACGTAGTCGGCGTTGCTCCGGTGGTTGATGAGGTAGACCACGCCGTCGGTGCGCGGCACGGCGCGGAGCGCCCCGAGGTGGCGGGTGGCGAGCGACGGACGGTACAGCAGGTGGACGAGGGCCCGGGCCGCGTTGTACCCGAACTTGTAGTAGCTGAGGACGCTGAAGGCGGGGACGATCTCCGTGACGTAGCGCCGGACGATCTCGCGGACCTCGGCCTCGCCCAGCCCGTGCTCCGCGGCGTGGGCCGCCACGGCCTCGCCCACCCGCGGGTCGGCCAGGAGCTCGCGCTCGACCTCGTCCCGGCGCACCAGCTTGTAGCGGTCGAGCCGGGCCCGGAATCGGTGGATGCTGCGGCGGGCGGCGGCACGGAAGCGCCGGCGGAGCACGGCCCGCACGCCCAGCGCAGCGGCGCCGAGGACCAGCGCGCCGAGCACCAGCTTGGGGGCGAGCGTCGGGTCGGGCCCGCTCACCGGGTGCCGGCCCGCGGACGGCCGACGGGCGCGCCCACGGGCTCAGGTCCCGGCGCCACCGCCGGAGAGGTCCACCTTCGGCACGGCGCGCTCGGCCGCGGCCTCGATCTCCCAGAGCTCGGCCGGTGTCGCCTTGGCGAGCCCGGCCACGAGGTTGGTGGGAAAGAGCGCCTGGGCGGTGTTGTAGAGCGTGGCCTCGTCGTTGTAGTGCGACCGGGCCGCGCCGATCACATTCTCGGTCCCGGCGAGCTCCCCCTGGAGCTGCGCGATGTTCCCGGTGGCCTTGAGGTCGGGGTACGCCTCCATCACCACGAACAGCCGGCCGAGCGCCTGGGTGAGCTCCCCCTCCGCCTTCGCAGTGGCCGCCACGCCCGTCGCCGCGACGGCACGGGTGCGGGCCGACACCACCGCCTCCATCGTCTGCCGCTCGAACTGCATCGCCCCCTTCACCGCCTCGACCAGGTTGGGGATGAGGTCGTGGCGGCGCTTGAGCTGGACGTCGATCTGCTTCCAGGCGTTCACCACCCGGTTCCGGAGCGTGATCAGGCGGTTGTAGGCCGAGATGACCCACAACACGATCGCGCCCACGACGACGAGAAGGATCACCGTGGACATCGCGTGGACCTCGCTTTGGGGGAGATCAGCCCGGCGGCGGCTCCGCGGCGGGGGCCGGGGACGGGGCCGGGGACGGGAACGGTTCGGCGAGCGGCGGCTCGCCCAGGGCGCCGCGCACGCGGTCGGCGAGGCGACCGGCCTCGGTCGAGCTCCGCGCCGCGGGATGGCGCTCGTCGAGCAGCAGCTCGACGCCCTCGCCGACGGGAATCCGGAAGCAGAGCGACGGGCGCCCGGCGGGGGCCCGGCC
>JAICEH010000201.1 GCA_025924275.1 Gemmatimonadales bacterium
GAGCCTCTTCCGCAGCCCCTCCCACCCCTACACCCGGGCGCTCCTCGCCGCCGCGCCCCGATTGGACGGGCCGGCGTCCCCACCGCGGCCGATTCCCGGGGTGGTGCCCGATCCCTCGGCTTGGCCCTCCGGCTGCCGCTTCCATCCCCGCTGTCCGCAGGCCATGCCCATCTGCAGGGCCGAAGCGCCGGCGCTGGCCGTCCCGGCCGGCCCTGGTCGGCTCCCGGCTCACCGCGCCGCCTGCTGGGCGGCGGAGGGACGCCAGTGACCGGGCCGCTGCTGGCCGTCCGCGACCTGGCGGTGCACTACCGCCTCCACGGACCGCTTCGCCGGGCGGGGATGCTCGCCAGGGCGGTGAACGGCGTGTCGTTCGACGTGGCCCGGGGCGAGGCACTGGGGCTCGTCGGTGAGTCGGGCTCGGGCAAGAGCACGGTAGGGCGGACCGTCCTCCGCCTCCAGCCGGCAACCGCGGGCGAGGTGCTCTACGACGGTCGGGACCTGTTCGCCATCCCGCGCGCCGAGCTCAGGGCACTCCGGCGGCGCATGCAGATGGTCTTCCAGGACCCCGGCGGAGCGCTCGACCCCCGGATGACGGGCCGGGAGGCGGTGGCGGAGGGCATGATCGTGCACCGGCACGTTCCCGCGGCCGGCATCCCGGAGCGGGTGGCCGCCCTCCTCGCGGAGGTGGGTCTCGATCCCGGGGCCGCGGACCGGCTGCCGCACGAGCTCTCCGGGGGCCAGCGACAGCGCCTCGGCATCGCGCGGGCGCTGGCGACCGACCCCGAGTTCCTGGTATGCGACGAGCCGGTGAGCGCCCTGGACGTCTCGATCCGGGCCCAGGTGGTGGTGCTCCTCTCGGACCTCCAGCGCCGCCGCGGCCTGGCCCTCCTCCTCATCGCTCACGATCTCGCCGTGGTGCGCCAGGTGACGGCCCGGACGGCCGTGATGTACGCCGGCCGCATCGTGGAGACCGGCCCGACCGAGGCGCTGCTCGCCGGGCCTCGCCACCCGTATACCCAGGCGCTGCGAAGTGCGGTGCCGGTGCCCGACCCGGCGCCGCGTCCCGGCCGGATCGTGCTGGCCGGCGAACCGCCGGATCCCACGGCGCCGGCCGCCGGTTGTCCCTTCCGTCCGCGCTGCCTCCATCCCGCCCGCGATGCGCGTTGCGCCAGCGACCGCCCCGCCCTCCGGCCGGTCGGGCCGGTGCTGGTCGCCTGCCATCACGCCACGTGAGGGCGCCAGACCCCGTCACGCTCGAGGGCCGCCTCGTCCGGCTCGAGCCCCTCTCGATGGCCCACCTCCCGGCGCTCTGCGCGGTGGGCCTCGACCCCGACCTCTGGCGGTGGACTGTCTCCCGGGTCCGCGACGAGCGCGAGATGGCGGCCTGGATCGGGGAGGCCCTCGCCGAGCAGGCCGCCGGCCGGTCCATCCCGTTCGCGATCCTCGACCGGACGCGGGGCGCCGTGATCGGCTCCACCCGGTACGGGAACATCTCGGTCGCCGACGGGCGGCTGGAGGTTGGATGGACCTGGTTGGGGCGCGCCTGGCAGCGCTCCGGCCGGAATGCCGAGGCGAAGCTGCTGCTGCTCGCGCACGCCTTCGACGTGCTGGGCGCCACCCGCGTCGAGTTCAAGACGGACGCCCTCAACCGCGCCTCCCGGGCGGCGCTCCGTGCCCTGGGGGCCATCGAGGAAGGCGTCCTCCGCCAGCACACGATCACCGCCGCGGGCCGGGTGCGCGACACGGTCTACTTCGGCATCCTGGCCGGCGAGTGGCCGGACGTGCGGGCGCGGCTGGAGGAGAGGTTGGCCGGGAGGCCTTGAGGGAGCTCGCGGGGCCCGACGAGCTACAGCCCGCTGCGCCGGAGCGCCTCGAGGTCGGTCTGGACGTGGGTCACGTAGCAGACCGGGCACACCCCGTGGGTGAAGTGGGCATCCGAGCGGCCCGAGAGGTACTGCTCGACCGAGTACCACACGTCGTTGTCGCCCCGGATCCGCTTGCAGTAGGAACAGATGGGAAGGAGACCCTCGAGCTGGTGGATGCGCGACTGCAGCCCCAGGATGCGCCGCGCCACCCGGAGGCGGGCGTCGAGCTCCCGCGGCTCGCACGGCTTCACCACGAAGTCATCTGCCCCCGCCTCCATTCCCTGCAGGTAGCTGTCGGTCCCGCTCCGTCCCGAAAGCACGATCAGGTAGGTATAGTGCTCCCGGTCGGCCGACCGCACCCGGCGGCAGAGTTCCAGGCCGTCGCCATCGGGCATGAGCCAGTCGGTGACCACCACGGGGTAGTCCTGCTCGTTGAAGAGCGCCCAGGCCTCCTCCCCGCCAGCAGCGGTGTCCACCTCGTATCCGAGATGGCGCAGCGCGGCGCCGAGGGAGCCGCGGAGGTCGGTGTCGTCTTCGACGAAGAGAATGCGCACGTGCTCTGGCTCCCCGGGATCCGGTCACGCGCCGGCCCCCGCGACCCCCGGTGCAAGAGGGATGCCCCATCCCGGGGTCCCGCAGGGGTGGCCGGGGGCCTGACCGGGCCCATCAGGCAGTATCGGCCGCGCCACACCGCCCCGGCCCCTGTGGGGTGCGCGCATCGCAATCGGAGCTCCCGATGACCCTCGCCGCCGCGTGGATCGACGCCTTCACCGATCGCCCGTACGGCGGCAACCCCGCCGGGGTGGTCCGGCTGGAACGGGCCGTCGCCGACCGGGCGATGCAGGACCTGGCGGCCGAGTTCGGCCTCTCCGAGACGGCCTTCCTCCTCTCCGAGGGGGACGCCTGGCGCCTCCGCTGGTTCACCCCGGTGCGGGAGGTGAATCTCTGCGGCCACGCCACGGTGGCCAGCGCCTGGTTCCTCACCGAGGCCGGGCTCGTGGTCCCCGGAGCCCCCATCGGGTTCTCCACCCGGAGCGGACGTCTCGGGGCCCGCCGGACGGGGGACTGGATCGAGCTGGACTTCCCCGCCCGGCCACCGCGGCCCGTCGAGTCGCCGCCGGGTCTCGCCGACGCCCTGGGGGCCTGGCCGATCGGCTGCCACGCCGCCGGTGAGGACCTGCTGGTGGAACTCGCCAGCGAGGTGGAGGTACGCCGGCTCGCCCCGGACCTGGCAGCGATTGCCGGGCTCCCGGTGCGGGGCGTCATCGTCACCGCGCAGGCCGCCCCGCCGGCGGACTTCGCCTCGCGCTTCTTCGCCCCGCAGTACGGTGTGCCCGAGGATCCGGTCACGGGATCGGCCCATTGTGCGCTCGCTCCCTTCTGGGCCGCCCGCCTCGGGCGCGACGAACTCCTCGGCGTGCAGCACTCTCCCCGCGGCGGGGAGGTCCGCGTCCGGGTGGACGGCGCCCGCGTGCACCTCGCCGGCCGGGCCGTGACGATCTGGCGCGGTGAGCTCGCCGTGGACCTGGGGGGCGCGTGACCACCCCGCTCGAGGCGTTCGGCATTCTCGACCTCCGGGTCGGTCGCGTCCTCCGGGCCGAGCCCAATGCGAACGCCCGCAAGCCCTCGCTCAAGCTCTGGATCGACTTCGGGCCCCTCGGCACCCGGCAGTCGAGTGCGCAACTGGCGGACCTCTACGAGCCGGCAAGGCTCGTCGGTCGCCTGGTCGTGGCCGCGGTGAACCTCGGCACGCGGAACGTCGCCGGGTTCACCTCCGAGGTGCTCGTCCTCGGCCTGCCGGATGCGGAGGGCCGGGTGGTGCTGCTGGCCGTCGAGCGGGACGTCCCGCTGGGCGGGCGGGTCTACTGACGCAAGGAGCGACCAGGCGATGCGGGTCTACATCTCGGTGGACATGGAGGGGATCGCGGGAGTGGTCCACGAGGACCAGACCAACCCGGTGGACCCGCGGTGCGCGGCGGACTATGCCCGCTTCCGGCGGCAGATGACGCTCGAGGCCAATGCCGCGGTCGAGGGCGCCCTGGCCGCGGGCGCCACGCGCGTCGTGGTGAACGATGCCCACTGGTTCATGCGGAACCTGCTCGTCGAGGAACTGCACGAGGCGGCCGAACTCGTGGCCGGGGACCCCAAGCCGCTCTCGATGATGCAGGGGATCGGCGACGGCTTCGATGCGGCGTTCCTCGTGGGGTACCACGCGATGGCGGGCACTGCCGGGGCCGTGCTCGACCACACCTACACCGATCGCGTGGCGCAGGCCCGCCTGAACGGGAACCCGATCGGCGAGCTGGGCATCAACGCCGCGCTGGCGGGGGCCGTCGGCGTGCCGGTGGTCCTGGTCACGGGCGACCAGGCGGTGGCCGCGGA
>JAICEH010000202.1 GCA_025924275.1 Gemmatimonadales bacterium
CCACTGCTGCCTCCCGTAGGAGTCTGGGCCGTGTCTCAGTCCCAATGTGGCTGGCCATCCTCTCAGACCAGCTACCCGTCGTCGCCTTGGTGGGCCATTACCCCGCCAACTAGCTGATAGGCCGCGAGGCACTCCATCGGCGCATTGCTGCTTTCCTCGCCCGGGGATGCCCCCAGTCGAGCGTACGCGGTATTACCCGGCCGTTGGGCCGGCTATCCCCCGCCGAAGGACATGTTCCTCACGTGTTACGCACCCGTCCGCCACTGAACCGGAGTTGCCCCCGGTCCCGTTCGACTTGCATGTGTTAGGCACGCCGCCAGCGTTCGTCCTGAGCCAGGATCAAACTCTCCAGGAGAATTCAATCAGCTCAAACGAACGACACATTACTTCCGGTCGTCCGAAATATCACTCAGAGTTGAACCCATCCGCGGCCGGGCTCTGAAAACCCGTCCGCCTCACAGGGTCCGCACCTCATCCACCTCTCGCTCACTTCACTTGTCAAAGAGCATCGTGCAGTGCTCGGCCCCGCCGAAGTTCGCGGGGAGCCATTCATAATATCCGGTCCGTTGCCCGGAGTCAAGTGCTTGTCCCTGCGCCAGCTGACGCACTCCTCCGGCCCCCGCCACCATCCACCCCCGGCGAAGGGACGCCGAAGCTAACCGGGGGCTCCCCGAGGGTCAAGGGAGGCCTCTCCGCCCGGGGCCGCGGGCGCGTCCCCCTCCTCGCTCTCCGCCTCGCCGGCGCGGACCAGGCCCTGGCGGAAGAGGATGGGGCCCACGGTCTCGTTCACCGCGATGATCCCCACGATGACCGCCTGCGCGCCCAGCCCGACCGCCGGGAATCGCTCCGCGATCAGGGTGGCGAGGCCCAGCGCCACGCCGGCCTGGGAGACCAGCCCCATCCAGGCGTAGCGCCGCACCGGTTCCTCCGCCCCGCCCCACACGCTCCCCAGCCGCGCGCCGGCGAAGATCCCCGCCGCCCGGAGGGCCGCCAGCGCCAGCACCACCGGCCAGAGCGCGAGGAAGGCCTCGAGGTGGAGCTCCGCGCCGGCCAGCGCGAAGAACACCACGAACACCGGGGCCGCGGTCTCCTCCAGGGCGTGCACCAGCGGCTCGGCCCGCACCGGGGCCACGTTCTCCACCAGGAACCCGGCCACCAGCAGGCTCAGCATCAGCTCGAAGTGCAGGGTCTCGGCGGCGAACGCAGCCGCGAAGACCACCATCACCGCAAAGAGGATCATCTCCCGCTGCACGAACCGCAGGTAGAGCGTGAGGATCGTCCCGATCGCGACCCCCGCGGCGATGGAGCCGAACACGTCGCGCCAGAGGCGCGCGAGCAGGGCCCAGAGCCCCGGACCCCCGCCCTCGCTCATCGTGCCCTGGGCGACCGCCAGCGCCACGGTGAAGAGCACGATGATGAGCACGTCGGCCAGGAGCACCACCCCGAGCACGGTCTTCGCCACGGGCCCGTTCGCCCGCGTCTCCGAGAGGAGGGCGAGGGTCACCATCGGGGAATTCACGGTGAGGGTGGTGGCCACGAGCACGGCGGTGGCCACCAGGGCCGCGGTGCCCAGTCCGTCGAGGAACGGCAACTGCCCGCGAAGGAGCAGGACCCCCGCGGTGAGCAGCGGAACCACGAGGACCGTCTGGGCGGCGAGGATCGCGGCGATCGTGCGCCATCGCTGCCGCAGGTCGGGGAGCCGGAGCTCGACGCCGGCGAGGAGCCCGATCACCCCCACCGCGAGCTGCTTCATCATCCCGAGGTCGGCGAGGGCGCCCTCCGGCACCACGTCCATCAGCGTGGGGCCCAGTACCAGCCCCGCCACGAGGTACCCGAGCAGCCGGGGCAGGCGGAGGTCGTGCGCCAACTGCCCCAGGGTGTCGGCCGTGAGGAGGAGCACGCCGAAGGAGAGGAGGGACGCCGGCCCGATGACCCCCTCGGTCGGCGCCCGGAGCGGCTCGATGAGCGCCCGCCCCCCCACGAGCAGGAGGAGGACGATCAGGCGCCGGATCACGAAGCGTCCTCCAGGCCGCCGGCCGGCCGCTCCACCGCCGCCACCCCGCCGAGCGGGGTGAGGTCGGGCTCCTGCTCGCCGGCGGGTCGCATCGGGCCCGGGGCCGGCCCCGGCTCGAGGAGTGCGGCCGTCTCCGGCGCGGCGACGACCTCGAAGACGAGCACCGAGAGGAGGGCGGCGCCGAGGACGGTCTGCGCGGCCAGTCCGGGGAACACCTGGACGTAGTTGAGCGCCACCGCCACCCCGATCGCCCCCTGGCTCAGCAGCCCCCGGCCCAGACCCGGCGCCCGCAGCTCGGGCGGCGCGGCCACCCAGCCGCCGACCCACCCGCCCGCGACCCGCGCCAGGAGCCGGATCGCGATGAAGGCCGGGGGGATGAAGTAGAGGCTGGGGTCGTCGCCGCGCCACGCCGCGCCGGCGAAGATCAGCAACGCGAGGTAGATCGGGCGCTGGGTCCCGCGCAGCGCCCGCGTGGCACTGCGCTCGCCGCCCGCCGTGTTCGCCAGGATCACGCCGAGGACGAGGCTGGTGAAGATGGGGGAGAGATTGAGGTAGTACGACGCGCCGCTGGCGATCACGATGGCCCCCGCGAGGGCGATGAACAGCCGGGACTGTTGCGGGGCGCCGGCGAGCTCGCCGCGGGGGCCGAGGAAGAGGTGGAAGAGCACGCCGCTCACCACGCCCACGGCCACGTTGATGACGGCCCACTCCGTGGGGGTCGGCGGGCGGAGCGATGGGGCCGTCTCGCCCTGGTGGAACACCGCCAGGAGCAGGCCGAAGGCGGTGACGCCGACCAGCGCGTCGATCCGGGCGGTGAGCTGCAGCACCGGGAAGTGCGGTCGGCTGCCGAACCCGCGGAGGGCCAGCGCATCCACCGCCGAGGGCGCGCCGATCACGGCGATCGCGGCGAGCGTGAGGGCGGGGATCACGGCGGTGGCCACCGCGTAGCCGGCGGCGTAGTGCAGCAGGCCGTACGCGAGGACCGCGCCGAGGGCGAAGGTGGCGCACGCCTCGGTGAAGGCGATGCGCACGTGCGCCCCGGGCAGCAGCGCCATCGCCGGCAGCCGGAAGTAGGTGCCCACGGTCATCCCGACCCACCCGAGCGCGAGGCTGACGAGCGGGGTGAGATCCCGGACCACGTCCTGCGATAGGACCCCCGTGGCGGGCCCGAGCAGGACGCCGAGGAGCACGTATTCGGCCGCCCCCACGTACCCGAACCGCAGGCGGAGGCGGTCGAACAGCAGGTGGCTCAGGAGGTAGCCCACCGCCAGGACGGCGAGGGCCGCGATCGTGGTCTGCATTCCCCGGCAAGATGCCGCGCGGGGCGGAAGGGCGGAAGGCCGGCGCCCGGACGGCGGGGCGCCGGGCGGTCAGTCGAGGCGCGCCACGCGCGCGTCGACCACGTCCGGGAGCTTCCGCAGCGCGTCCAGGAGCTCGGGCGCCGGCGCCCCGTCGGTCGTCACCGTGGCCAGCGCTTCCCCGCCCTCCTCGTGCCGGGCCTGGTGGTACTCGCCGATGTTGAGCCCCGCCTGGCCGAGCGCGGTGCCCACCCGGCCGATGACCCCGGGCACGTCGCGGTTGCGGAGGATGAGGAGCGTGCCGGCGGGTCGCACGTCGACCCGGAAGCCGTCGAGCTCGATGATGCGGGTGTGCCCACCGCCCAGCACCACGCCGCTGGCGCTGGACACCCCTCCGGCCCAGCAGCTCCGGAGCTCGAGCAGCTCCGGCCAGGCGTCCTGCCGCCGGCTCCGGGTGCGCGCCATCTCGATGCCGCGCATCCGCGCGAGGTGGAGCGCGTTCACCAGGTTGACGCCCTCCCGCCCCACCATGCCCTCCAGGAACCCGGCCGCGGCGGCCGCCGCCAGGGGATCGAGGATGAGGTCCTCGCCGCCGGAATAGCGCAGCTCCAGCCGGGTCGCCGGGCCGTCGGCCAGGGCCGCGAGGAGCCGGCCGAGCCGGGTGGCGACCTCGAGCAGCGGCCGCGACCGGCGCAACCACTCGCCGCCGATGGCGGGACCGTTCACCGCGCGGGAGAGGTCGCCTTCGACCAGGGCCGCCCGGACCGCGTCGGCGACCTCGAGCGCCACGTTCCGCTGCGCCTCCTCGGTGGAGGCGCCGAGGTGCGGGGTGAGCACGACGTTCTCGAGCGCCCGGAGCGGGTGGTCCGCCGGCAGCGGCTCCGCGGCG
>JAICEH010000203.1 GCA_025924275.1 Gemmatimonadales bacterium
TCACTGCCAACCCGCCTGACCCGGTATCAGTAGAGGGCGGGTCCGTTCCCAGGCGGGCCACCTCGCCCGCTGCGACTGCAGCGGCCGTTTCGCTTACCCCCACTCCGGCCGCGCCACCAGGATCCCGGTGGCCTGCCGGATCCGGCCGACGTACTCGGGCAGCGTGGCGGCGGTGACCTCCACCACGCCGCCCGACAGCGGTGCGTGGAGTACCCGGAGCACGCCTCGCCCGTCCCGGTAGGCGAAGGCCGCGTGGCTCACGTCGAGCCCCTCGATCGCGGTGGCGAAGGCCAGCACGTCGCCGGTCTCGATCCGGTCCGCCACTTCGGGGATCCGCGGAGTGGGAACCAGGAGCCGCGGGCGCGCGTCCAGCCGGCGCTCGATGTCGCGCACGGCCTCGAACACCGCGTCGTCCGCGAGGCCCGGGTAGCTCGTCCGGTGCGCACTCATGAAGCGCAGCGGACGCCCGTCCTCCACCCCGCCGAGCTCTCCGCCGACGTCCCGCACCAGCCCGCGTGCCGCGCCGTCGGCGATCCACTCGCTGAAGTAGTGGAGGCGCGAGGCATATCCCGCCCGGCGCCCCCCGCGGTACCGCATCCGCTCCATCGCCGCCGCGAACCGGTCCCAGCTCGGCTCACCGGGGGCCACCGCCGTCCGTGCCACCGCGAGGCACGACTCGACCAGGGTGACGCAGTCGAACCGGGTGAGCGAGAGCGTGAGGGGCTCCGCGGCAGCGGATCCGCCGGCGCGGAGGTAGGCCTCGAGGGTGAATGGCTCGTACGGCGTCCCGGCCGCGAGCTCGCCGACCCTGATCGCGGCGCGCCCGAGCGGTGCCGTGGGCGGCGCGAGACCTTCCGATCGCAGCGTCGCGGCCCAGGCGGCGAGCCGGTCGCGGTCCGGATCCCCGGCCCGGTCGCGGACCGGCTCCGGCGCCCGGCGGCAGGCGGCGAGGGGCCCCGGCAGGGCCAGGGCCGCCACCGCCGCCACGGCGTTCGCCAGCCACGACCGGCGGGTGCTCAGGATGGTCATCCCACGGAAGGTGGCGAAGCCGCCGGGCCGGCGCGAGTCACCGGCTGGCCCGACCCCGCCCGGCCGCGGTATTCTCCCCCTGCCGCCCCAATCCGGAGCACCGGTCCGTGACCGTCAGCCCTGCCGCCGCACCCCGCGCCACCGCTCCCGACGTCACCGAGATCCGCCGTCGTTTCCCCGCGCTCGAGCGCCGTGAGGGACCGCACCCCGTGGCCTACTTCGACGGGCCGGGGGGGACGCAGGTTCCCGCGGCCGTGGCCGAGGCGATGACGGAGTACCTGCTCCGCCACAACGCCAACACCCACTGGGCCTACCCCACCAGCCGGGAGACCGACGAGGTCATCGCGGCGTCGCGCTCCGCCCTCGCCGACTTCACCGGCGGCGCCCCGGACGAGATCGCCTTCGGCGCCAACATGACGACCCTCACCTTCCACCTGGCCCGCGCGCTCGGCCGCGGCTGGGCCCCGGAGGACGAGGTGGTGGTGACCGACCTCGACCATCACGCCAACATCGCGCCCTGGGAGGCAGTGGCGCGGGAGCGGGGGGTGACGATCCGCCGAGTCGGCTTCGACCCGGCGACGGGCGAACTCGACTGGCCGGGTCTCGAGCGGGCGTTCGGCCCCCGCACCCGCCTGCTCGCCATCGGTGCCGCCTCCAACGCCCTCGGCACGGTGACCGACGTGCCTCGTGCCGCCGCGATGGCCCACGCGGTCGGTGCGCTGGTCTTCACCGACGCGGTGCACTACGCGCCCCACCGGCTGCTGGACGTCCGCGCGATGGGCGCGGACTTCGCGGCCTGCTCGGCGTACAAGTTCTACGGGCCGCACATCGGGGTGCTCTGGGGGCGGCGCGGGCTGGTGGAGGCGCTCGACGTGCCCAAGCTGCAGCCCGCCCCGGAGACCTCGCCCGAGCGGCTGGAGACCGGCACCCAGAACCACGAGGGGATCGCCGGGGCGAGGGCCGCGGTGGACTTCCTCGCCTCGCTCGGCAGCGGTGCCGGCCGCCGCGAACGACTGGCCGCGTTCTACGCCGCGGAGCACCAGCGGGCCGGGGCGCTCACCGCGCGGCTCTGGAACGGGCTCCGGGGCATCCCCGGCGTGACGCTCCACGGCCCGCCCCCCGGCCGGCCGCGGACCTCCACCGTGGCCTTCACGATGGCCGGCCGCCCCTCCCGCTCCATCGCCGAGGCACTGGCACCCCTCGGGCTCTACGTCTCGAACGGCGACTTCTACGCCTCGACCGTGATCGAGCGGCTGGGGCACGCCGCGGATGGCCTCGTGCGGGTGGGGCTCGCCATCTACTCGACCGACGGTGAGGTGGATCGCCTGCTGGAGGCGGTCGCCAGCCTCGGATGAACCGCTCCCCCAGGGAGGCCGGACCGTGCACCGAAACCGCTTGATCCTCGCCGCCGCCCTCGCCGGCACCGCCTGCGGCGAGCGCGCTCCCGCGCCGCCGGCCGAGCCGGGGCCGGCCGCCGTTCCCGTCACCCTCGAGATTGCCCGGAACCTCACGTACGGCGGGGTGATGGACACGTCGTTCACGCTGGCCGACGGCAAGTACGAGCGGCGGCCCACCGAGGCGTCCCCGGGCGACATGGCCTCCGTCCAGCTCGCCGACCGGCTCTACGCGATCCACGACTTCACCGGCGACGGGGTGGCCGACGGGGCGTTCCTCCTCGTGGCCAACGGTGGCGGCTCGGGCGTGTTCACCTACCTGGTGGGGGTCTCCGGCCGGGACGGCACACCGAAGAGCATCTACACGGCCCTGCTGGGCGACCGCTCCCAGGTCCGCTCGCTCTCGGCCACCGACTCCGGCGTCACGGTCGAGTACGTGGTGGCCGGCGCGGATGACCCGGCCTGCTGCCCCACGCTCAACGTCCGGCAGGTCTTCCCGATGCACGGTGACACGCTGGTGGACGTGCAGACGGAGGAGCTCGGGCGGATCTCGCCGGCGGACTTCGCCGGCGAGTGGCGGCTGGCCTACATCGACTTCGACGAACCGGCGCCGGAGGCGCCGGTGGTGACCGCGGCCTTCGAGGCGGGGCGGGTCGCGGGCCGCGGCGGATGCAACCAGTACTCCGGCCCCTTTCGCGTCGAGCCCGCGAGCCTTGACGTCCGCACCGGGCCCATGATCTCGACCAGGATGGCCTGCGAGCCGGCGGCGATGGAACTCGAGGGCCGCTACCTCCAGGCGCTCGGCGGCGTGATGCGGTGGGGCTGGGCCCAGGGGATGCTGGCCCTGACCTACCGCACCGACTCCGGGATCGGCACGCTGCTCTACCGCCGGCAGGAGTGAGGTCCCGGGGTTGGGATGCGCGTCACCGCCGGGGTGTCGCGCATCCCCCAGATTGTTGATGCCAGGTGGGCAGCGCCTGGCGGCCGGCTCGCCGAGCGGAGTCCTCGGTGCAAATTGAAACATTCTTTCGTCCCCGGCCGTAGCGATCCACGTGAACCCCCGCCTCGCCTGGTCCCCCCTCGAAGCAAGACTGGCCGCGCTCCGCCGCCGGCTTTCCCCGGCCGCCGCGCATCCCGCGGTCCGTGCGGTGACCGCGCATCCGCTGCTGGCGCTGGCACTCCTGCTCGCCGTCGGGGTCGTGGGCCTGGTCAGCTGGGCGGAGTCCTGCGGGTTCAAGGGCTGTCCCTCGGCGGCCGAACTCCGCGCCTGGCGTCCCCAGGAGGGAGGCCGGATCCTCGACCGCGAGGGCGAGCTGCTGGGCCGGGTGACCTCGGTCCGGCGCGTGGTGGTGCCGCTCGAAGAAATCCCGCGCCACGTCCGCGCAGCGTTCATCGCGGTGGAGGACCGGCGCTTCTTCCGGCACGACGGGGTGGACCTGAGGAGTGCGGTCCGGGCCGCCTGGCGGAACGCGGCCGCACTCGACGTGCGCGAGGGCTCGAGCACGCTCACCATGCAGGCGGTGCGCACCGCCTTCCTCTCGGAGTACGAGGGGGAACGCTCGCTTCGCCGCAAGCTGCTCGAGCTGGTACTCGCGCGCCGGCTCGAGGACGCGCTCGACAAGGACCGGATCCTCTGGCTCTACCTCAACCTGATCTACCTCGGCGACGACACCTACGGGGTCGAGGCGGCGAGCCGGCACTGGTTCGGGA
>JAICEH010000204.1 GCA_025924275.1 Gemmatimonadales bacterium
CCTCGACCAGACCCTCCTCCCGCACGAGGAAGTGCGGGTACGCCTGGCCAGCCTGGAGGAGGCAGCGGACGCCATCCGGGGGATGCAGGTGCGGGGCGCGCCCCTCATCGGGATCACCGCGGCCTACGGGCTCTGCCTGGCCCTCCGGGCCGACGCGTCCGACGATGCGCTGGCCCGGGCCGCCGCCACGCTGCTCGACACCCGGCCCACGGCGGTCAACCTGCGGGCGGCCGTCTCCCGGGTCGCCGCCGCCGTCCGGCCCCTGCCTGCGGCGGAGCGGCCGGCCGCCGGGTATGCCGAGGCGGCGCGCCTCGCGGCGGAGGAGGTGGCCGCCTGCCGCGCCATCGGCGAGGCCGGCGCCGGGATGCTGCGCGCGCTGGCCGCGGCGCGGCCAGCCGGTGCCGTGGTGAACGTCCTCACGCACTGCAATGCCGGCTGGCTCGCGACGCTGGAGCACGGAACCGCCCTGGCCCCGGTGTACCGGGCCGTTGCGGAGGGCCTTCCCCTCCACGTGTGGGTGGACGAAACGCGCCCGCGGAGCCAGGGCTGGCTCACCGCGTGGGAGCTGGGACGGGCGGGGGTGGCGCACACGGTGGTGGCCGATACCGCGGCGGGATGGCTGTTGCGGGAGGGACGCGTCGACGTCGTGCTGGTCGGCGCGGACCGCGTGGCCCGGAACGGCGACGTCTGCAACAAGGTGGGCACCAGTCTCGTGGCCCACGCCGCCTTTGCGGCCGGCGTGCCTTTCTACTCCGCGACCCCCGCATCGAGCGTGGATTGGGAGGCCGCGGACGGGGCGGCCATCCCGATCGAGCAGCGAAGCGGCGAGGAACTGGCGGAGGCGCGCGGCTGGGGGCAGGACGGCCGACCGTCGAGGGTGCGGATGGGCCTGCCAGGCACCCCAGTCCTCAATCCGGCCTTCGACGTGACGCCGGCGGCCCTCCTGTCCGGGTTGATCACCGAGCGGGGGGTCGGCCCGGCGAGCGAGGCCGGCCTGCGCGCCCTCTTCCCGGGGCGCTGGCCGTGAGCCCGCGAACCGCCCTCGTTGCCGCCGCCCGGCGGACGGTCGAGCTCGGCCTCAACCATGGGACGACCGGCAACCTGAGCGTCCGGTCCGGCGAGGGGTTCCTGGTCACGCCGAGCGGGTGCTCCTGCGATGCCCTGGAACCGGCCGACCTGGTGCAGTTGGGGATGGACGGAGCCCCCCTCCCGGGCCAGCCGGCCCCGTCCAGCGAGTGGCGACTCCACCGGGATGTGTACGCCGCGCGCCACGATGTGGGGGCCGTGGTCCACGCCCACCCCCCGTTCGCCACCACCCTGGCCTGCCTCCGGGAGGACCTCCCCCGGTGCACTACATGGTGGCGGTCACGGGGGCGGGGACGGTCCGGTGCGCCGCCTACGCCACCTTCGGGACGGGGGACCTCTCCCGGGCCGCCCTGGCGGCTCTGGGCCCGTCCAGGGCCTGTCTGCTGGCGAATCACGGCCTCCTGGCCGTGGGTGCCGACCCCGCCGAGGCAGTCCGGGTGGCCGCCGAGGTGGAGTCGGTGGCGGAACTCTGGTGGCGCGCACGGCTGGTCGGCACCCCCAAGCTGCTGGCGGACAGCGAGATGGCCGAAGTCTTGCGGCGATTTCGGGACTACGGTCAGCCGGGGTCCCCCCCATTGTCGCCCGGGGCGGACGGGGGTTAGCATCCTGTCTGGTGCCCCCCCCACCGCCGATTGCGAGGTCGAGTGGACTCCACGATCCGAGAGGCGCGGCTGCGCCAGGAATTCGCCGAGCTCTACCCGTCCGTCCCCGCCAATCAGTGGATTCCCGCAGCCGAAGCCGGGGCAAAGGTGCTGTTCGCCATCCTCGCCCGGGATCCCACCCGGGCGCTCCCGGCCCGCGTGCTCAACGGCCGCCATTTCGAGTTCCGTGGCGGGTGGGACCGCGGCCAGGCGACCTCCCTCCATACCCGGGCGAACGACCTCGACGGGGAGTGGCCGGAGCATCCTCGGCAGCGGCGGGCCGCATCGGGCTGAGCCCGCACCGCCGGACCCGGTCCACCTCCCCCAAGGGCCGGCCCACCAGGATCACCGGACTCCCCCACCGGTTCAGGGCAGCACGGTCACCGTCATCGTATCCTCCAATCCACCGGCCGAGGCGACGAGCCGGGCCACGCCGGGCGCCACCAGCATCGCGCGCTTGCCCGACGGGTCGGTCTCGATCCGGACCACCGACGGGTCCGATGTGGTCCACCGGATTGCGACCTGGACCGACACGTACCAGCAGTACTCGATGTCGCAGCGCCGGTCGTAGGCATGGGCGACGAGCCGGACGGTCGTGCCGACCTCTGCCGAGAGGGCCGGTGCGCCGGAGATCTCGAGCAGGTCCACCTGGGGGCCGGACGGTCCGGTCGGGGCGGTGCACCCCACGCTCGCGGGGGCGAGGAGCAGGAGGGCAGGGATCCACTCTGGGGCTCGCATGAGGGCCTCGCGTTCGGGTTCGGCCCCAGGGTGGCCGGGCCCCGTCAAGCCGGGGTCAAGGCACCCTATCGGCCCCGCCGAAGGCGCGCTATATCCCTCCCCGCGGACCGCCCAGGATCCGGATGCCCGATCCCGGCCCGCCGCCCGCCCACCGCCGTGTCGTGCCGCGGCATCCCGCCCCGCATCAGGGGCGTGATCCCTGACACCCGGCGATCCCCGGGGCCCGACTCGAGGAGGAGCACGCGATGTATCCCGTCCTGCTGACCGCCGCGCTGGCGATGGCCACGCCCCCGGCTCCCGCCGACACGGTGCCGCTGTACGACAACCTCGGCACCTATTCGGTCACGATCTCCAGCACCAACGCCCAGGCCCGGAAGTACTTCGACCAGGGCCTCCGGCTCACCTATGGCTTCAACCACGCCGAGGCGATCCGCTCGTTCCGCGCGGCGATCGCGGCGGACCCCACCTGCGCCATCTGCTGGTGGGGTGTCGCCTTCGCGCTCGGCCCGAACATCAACGCGCCGATGGACGCGGCCTCCGGGGCCGAGGCGTACAAGGCGGCCCGGGAGGCGAAGCGCCTCGCCGGCCGCGCCAGCCCGAAGGAGCGGGCCTTCATCGACGCGATCCTGGCCCGGTACGGGAAGGACCCCGCCGCCGACCGCGCCCGGCTCGACACCGCCTTCGCGATGGCGATGCGGAAGGTGGCCGACCGCTACCCGGACGACCAGGATGCCCAGGTAGTTGCGGCGGAGGCGATGATGGACCTCTCTCCCTGGAACTACTGGGAGAAGGATGGCCGGCCGCGGCCGATGACGCCCGAGATCGTCAATCGCATCGAGGGCGTGCTGGCAGCCAACCCCAACCACCCGGGCGCCTGCCACTACTACATCCACGCCGTCGAGGCCGTGGCGCCGGCCAAGGCGGTCCCCTGCGCCGAGCGGCTCGCCGGCCTGATGCCGGGCGCCGGGCACCTGGTGCACATGCCGGCGCACATCTACATCCGCGTGGGCCGGTTCGGCGACGCCGTCACCGCCAACGAGCACGCGGTGCACACCGACGAGGCGTACATCTCCGACCAGCGGCCCTCGGGCATCTACCCGGCGGGCTACTACCCCCACAACTATCACTTCCTGGCCTTCGCGGCCACGATGTCGGGCCAGTCGGCGACCGCCATGCACGCCTCGAAGGACCTGGCGGCCAAGGTGTCGCCCGAGATCGCCAAGGTGGCGCTGTTCCTCCAGGGGATGATCCCGTTCAACGAACTCACGCTGGTCACCTTCGGGCGCTGGGACGACGTGCTCCAGGCTCCCGCGCCCCCGGCCGACCTCCCGGTCGCGACCGGCCTGCACCACTACGCGCGGGGCGTGGCCTTCGCCGCGACCGGCCGTGGGCCCGAGGCGGCGAAGGAACTCGCGGCGGTCCAGGCCGAGCTGGCGAGGATTCCCGCCAGCGACGTGGACGCCCGCCGGATCCTCGACATCGGGCAGCACGCGCTCCAGGGCGAGGTGGCGCTCCGGGGCGGCAAGCCCGCGGACGCGGTGGCGCACTTCGAGGCCGCCGCGAAGGTCGAG
>JAICEH010000205.1 GCA_025924275.1 Gemmatimonadales bacterium
CCATGCATCCTCGACCATCTCGACCAGCGGGGGCTGGCCCGGACGCCAGGTGACCGCCGCGACGTCGAACCGGTACAGCTCTCCCGGCCGCCCGTGTCGCTGGCGCCAGGCCTCGGCGAGCTGGGTCAGCACCAGCCGCTTCCGCCAGCCGATGGCCTCGACCGGAGAGCCGAACTCCGTGCTCGCGCGGGTCTTCACTTCCACGAAGGCCACGGTGCCGGCCCGGCGCAGCACCAGGTCGAGGTCGTGACGGCCCACCCGGAAGCGATGGGCGAGGAGGGTCCAGCCCCGGGCACGGAGCCAGCGCCCGGCGGCCTGCTCGCCGAGCAGCCCGCGCACCTGCCGGGGGTCGGTCCATTGGGAGACGGGAATGCGGGGCCGCGCGGTGCTCACGGCGGCACGATGCCGCCGGCCCGGGAGGGTGGACTACTCCGGTTGACGCATGCCGGGTGGATTCACCGCAGCGCGGCGGGGGCCACGGTGACGCTACGAGTCGTACTCGTCCAGCTGCCCCAGCCCGATCAGGACTTCCCGAGGCTTGGATCCGTCCGGGGGGCCCAGGATCCCCGCGTCGTGGAGCTGGTCGATGATCCGTGCCGCCCGGCCGTAGCCGATCCGGAGCTTCCGTTGGAGCAGCGAGGTCGACCCGCCCTGCTGCTGGATGCACACTTCCGCCGCCTCCCGGAAGAGCGGGTCGCGCTCGCCCGGCTCGCCGCCCTCGCCCCCCTCCTCCGCCCCTTCCTCCAGCCGGATCTGCTCCAGGATGTCGGGTTCGGCCCCGACCTCCGCGAGCGCCCGCTGCTCCCGGCGGCGATGGTACCACTCCATCACCCGTTCGGTCTCCTCGGTGGCGATGAAGGCCCCCTGGAGCCGCAACGGCTCGCTCTTCCCCGGCGGGAGGAAGAGCATGTCGCCGTTCCCCAGGAGGGCCTCCGCCCCGTTCTGGTCGAGGATGGTCCGGCTGTCGACCTTCGACGCCACCCGGAACGCGATCCGGCTGGAGAAGTTGGCCTTGATGAGCCCGGTGATCACGTTCACGCTGGGCCGCTGGGTGGCGAGGATCAGGTGGATCCCGATGGCGCGCGCCTTCTGCGCCAGCATCGCGAGGGGGGTCTCCACCTCTCCCGGCACCGTCATCATCAGGTCGGCCAGCTCGTCCACCACCACGACGATGTACGGGAGGGGACCCTCGGCGTAGAGCGCCGGCGTTTCGGGCTCCGGAGGCGAGGTCTCGGCCTCCGCGGCGATCACCGACAGGGTCGGCCTCGCCTTGGCCGGCATCCGCACCTCGGCGCCCGAGGACACCTTGCGGTTGAAGTCGGCCAGGTTCCGCGCACCGTTCGCGTGCAGCAGCTCGTAGCGGCGTCCCATCTCGAAGACCGCCCACTTGAGCACCGCCGCCGCCTCGTGGTTGTTGGTCACCACCTTGTGCCGCAGGTGCGGCAGCCCGGCGTAGGCGGAGAGCTCCACCATCTTGGGGTCGATCATCAGGAAGCGGAGCTCGGCAGGCGTGTAGCGGTACACGAGGCTGGTGACGATGGTGTTGATCGCCACCGACTTGCCCGAGCCGGTCGCGCCGGCGATGAGCAGGTGGGGCATCTTCGCCAGGTCCGCCACCACGGGGTGCCCCTCGAGGTCGCGGCCCAGCGCGATGGGCAGCGCGGAACGCGCCTTGTCCCACTCCGGGCTCGCGATCAGCTCGCGGAGCGTCACCATGCGCGCCGTGGGATTGGGCACCTCGACGCCGACGGCACCCTTCCCCGGGATCGGGGCGACGATCCGGATGGAGGGCGCGTGCATCGCCAGCGCGAGGTCGTCGGCCAGGGCCGCGATCCGCCCCACCTTGACCCCCGGCGCCGGGACGATCTCGAACTGGGTCACCACCGGCCCGGTGGTCCGGCCCGAGATGCGGCCCTCCACCCGGAAGGTGCGCAGCGTCTCGATGAGCGTCTGCCCCAGCCGGTCGAGCTGTGCCTCCCCCCCGTCCAGGTCCTGCGCCGGCGGGAGGGCGAGGAGCTCGAGCGGCGGCAGCTGGTCCTCCTGCGGGGGGGCGACCGCCGGGGCGTCCTCCGGCTCGGCCTCCTTCCTGGGGCGCTTGAGCCGGCCGGCCATGGCGGCCGCCCGGGCGAGCGCGCCCGCGGCCGGTGGGGCGGCGGCGGCCTCCTCGGCGGGCGGCTCCGGCTCCGGCTCCGGTACCGGCCGCTTCCGGCGGGCGCGGCCCTCGGCCGCGATGGCGCGCGCCTCGGCCTCCGGATCCGCCACCGGTGCCTCGCCCCCGCCCTCGAGCCGCTGCAGCGGGTGCCAGGCGATGGTCACCAGCGTCAGCGCCGAGAGGGCGAGGAAACCGACCAGCACCCCGCCGGCCAGGCCGATGGAGTCGTTCGCGAGGCGGGCGAGGAACCCCGGCAGGAGTCCCGAGACGCGGGCGGGCCAGGGCCAGTCCCCCGGCGACGCCGCGAGGAAGTCGCGCGCGTCCACCCGGGTCAGCACGCCGGCGAGGAAGGGCAGGATGAGCGCGAGGCCGCCCATCAGGGCCGCGATGCGCTTCATGTCGAAGCGGGGCAGGCGGTCGAAGCCGGCCAGCGCCAGGCCGAACCCGAGGAGCGGCACGCAGAGCGCCCCGATCCCGAGCCCCCGCCAGAGGCCGGCGCCGAGGGTGCCGCCGAGCGGGCCGGTGAGCGGGAGCGGCAGGAGGCTGAGCGCGGCGAAGGCGCCCAGCACGAGCGCGGTGACGGCGGTCAGGCGGCGGGTCTCGCGTTCGCTCACGCGGCGCGCTCCTCGGGCGGGACCGGGACGACGCGGCGGTCGCGATAGTGGAGGAGGACGGGCCAGCGGTCGGGCAGCGCGGCGGCGGCCACGTCGGCGCCGAGGCCGAGGGCCACCAGGTCCCGGCCGGCGGTGGAGAGCCCCAGCGGGCGCTCCCAGCGCTCGCCGTAGCGGCGCACCAGGTCCACGGCCATCAGCGCCGCGTCATTGAGGCCCTTCCGGTGCCGGCGGCCGCCCAGCGCGAACCCGACGAACCGTCCCGCGGCGTAGGCGTCGTCGAGCGAGAACCGGCCCTCGCGGCCGGCGCAGAGGATGGCGACGTCGCGCCCGCCCTCCCACGCCGCGCGCGCCGCCTGCCCGGCCAGGGTGAGGTTCGCGGCCGCGGCCGGGATGACCAGGCCGGCGGCCTGGGCCGCCAGGAGGGCGCCGGTGCCGTTCGTGGTGCACATCACGACGGTGCGGCCGCCCACGGCGTCGGGGGTCATCTCCAGCGGGCTGTTGCCCAGGTGGAAGCCGGGGATCCGGAGGCCGCCCCGCTCCCCGGCGAGCACGGCCTCGGGTCCGAGCCCCTGGGCCAGGCGCCGCGCCTCCTCCGCATCCGGGACCGGGACGATCGCCCGGGCGCCGGCGTGGATGGCGGCGCACATGGTCGTGGTGGCACGGAGCACGTCGACGACCAGGACCGTGCGGCCGGCGAGGTCGCCCGGGGCCAGTCCGTGCGGGGCAAGGAAGACGTCGAGCCGCATCGACGGGCTACTCGGGCCGGAGGAGGTGCGCCTCCCGCTCGAGGAACTTGGTGTCCACGGTGCCGGCGACGAAGTCGGGGTGGCGGATCACCCGGGCGAGGAAGGGGATGGTGGTGGTGACCCCCTCGATGATGAAGCTGTCGAGCGCCTGGCCCATCCGCTGCAGCGCCTCCGCCCGCGTGTTCCCGTGCACAATCACCTTGGCCAGCAGCGAGTCGTAGTAGGGCGGCACCCGGTACCCGGCATAGACGTGGCTGTCGACCCGGACGCCCGGCCCGCCGGGGGGGTGGTAGGTGGTGATCTGCCCCGGGGACGGCTGGAAGTTCCGGTAGGGGTCCTCGGCGTTCACCCGGCACTCGATGGCGTGGCCCCGGAGGTAGCGCCCGTCCCCGCGGAAGCTGAGCGGCTCCCCGGCGGCCACGCG
>JAICEH010000206.1 GCA_025924275.1 Gemmatimonadales bacterium
ACCCTGGGCGGGACCATCACCAACCGGGTCACGGGCACGCGCCCGAGCGCGGGACCCGGCGGGCGGGGGCAGGTGCTGAGCTTCGGCACCGACGTGGGCGGGGCGGTGGTGACGGTGCGGAGCTTCAAGGGGGACATCATCGTGGGCCGTGCGGAGGGCCTCGCGGCAGGGACGAAGTAGCCGTCAACCGGTGGGCGGCCACCGGCATCGGAGGAAGTGTAGGCGGTGAGCACCCCCGCTCCCCGCTCCCCGTTCCCCGCTCCCCGAGAGGCCCCCATGTCCCGCTCCCGTTCCCGCTCCCTCGCCCTCGCCACCGCCGCCCTGCTGGCGCTTCCCGCCGTCGCGGTGGCCGGCCCCCCCTGGGTCTCGATCGAGCTCCCGGCCAATCCCCTCGACCGGAGCACCCGCGGCGCCTACCTGCTGGTCCACTCCTTCCACCACGAGCGCGCCATCACGATGAACATCATGGGCCGCGCCGAGGGGATGGTGAACGGCAAGCGCACCTCCATCCCGCTCGCCTTCCGCGAGACCTCGCGCGGCGCCGTCTTCGCCCTCGACCAGTCCTGGCCCAAGGGAGAGGCGTGGGTGCTGGTGATCACGACCGGGGCGGTGAACGGGAAGGGCGGGGCGACGGCGCTCGTGGGCATCGGCCCCGACGGCGAGGTGCGGTCGGTGAAGGTACCGAACCGGAAGCAGGGCGAGTGGATCATTCCGACCGACCCGACCGCGCAGGAGATCGAGTCGCAGCTGAAGACGCTGGCGGCGATGGATGGGGAGGGCGGGATCAACCTCGGCTTCCTGCCGCTGGTGCTGCTGCCGCTCGGCCTGGTGGCGTTCCGGCGGCGGTAACGATCGGTCGGGAAGTCGGAAAGGCGGGAAGTCGGTACGCAACTTCCCGTCTTCCCGTCTTCCCGTCTTCCCGCCTTCCCGTCTTCCCGCCTTCCCGTCCTACCTGTCCCCCCCCAACCCCGCCAGCCGCCCCCGCACGTCCCGCACCACCGGCTGCAGGTCGGCGTCGGCCTCGGCCCAGAGCTCCAGGAACTGGGTGTAGTACTCCCGGGCCTTCGCCCGGTTGCCCTTCGCTTCGGCGAGCTCGCCGGCGCGGCGGAGGGCGGTCGCGAGCCCGATGGCGTCGGACCGGAGCCGCGGGTGCTCCGGGGAACGGATCCCCCGCTCGTACTGCAGCAGCGCCGAGTCGGCCTCGCCCATCCGGTCGAACACCTCGCCCTGCGCGAAGGCGAGGCAGTTGCGGCACCAGGCGTCCGGCGCCGCCTCCGCCGCCCGGAACCGGGCCAGGGCGTCGCGCCAGCGGGATTCCGCCATCGCCACGGCGCCCTCGGCCGTGAGCCGCGCCTCGCCGCTCCGGAGGTAGGCCGGCAGGACCCGGTCCCCCTCGGCCAGGAGGCGCCGGGCGCTGGCCGGGTCGCCCAGTTCGGCATAGGCCGAGGCGAACCAGTAGTACGCCCGGTCCTCGACCGGGACGCTGTCGAGCGGGTAGGCCCGAAGCACCGAGTCGAGGTCGGCCGTGCCGTAACGGGGGGCTGGCCGGAAGTCGTGGTCGGCCTCCACCAGGCGAAGCACCGCCTCGTGCCGGGCGCCGGCGTTTCCGATGCTCGTGGCGAGGGTGCGGATCGAGTCGATCAGCCGGGCCTCATCGGCCAGCCGTCCGGTGGCGCGGGCCGATCCCGTGCGCAGGTTCATGCTGGTGAGGTGCTCCGACGCGCCGGGGAACCGGCGCTTGAGCTCGGCGCTCAGGCTGTCGCCCCGGGCGTAGTCTCGCCGCGAATAGGCGGCCGTCGCCTGGAGCCACGGGTTCCGGGGGCTCGTGGGCGAGATCGCGGCCAGCTCCTGGAGGACCGAGTCGGCCTCGGCGAAGCGCCCCTGCCCCGTGAGCGCCCCGGCCAGGTGGCCGTAGGAGAACCAGCTCCGGTCCACCGGCACCGCCCGTCGGGCCACCGACTCCGCCTCGACGTAGCGTCCCTGCTCGTTCAATTCCAGGGCGAGGTTGTTGAGCGCCACGCGGTCGTCCGGGTCGAGGGCCAGGACCGCACGCCACGCCGCCTCCTCCTTCACCGGGTCGATCTCGACCTGGCTGTAGAAGGACGCCTCCGTCAGCCGCTGCTCGAGCACCGGGAGCCGGGCGCGCAGCTCGAAGGCCCGGCGGTATGCCGCCCGGACTTCCGCCTGTGGCGCCCCGGCGCGCGGGCCGATCGCCGCGGCCTTCCGCCACGCCATCGCGAAGGTCGAGTCCGCCGCCACCGCCTCCTGGAGGAGCCGGTACGCCGCTTCCGACTGGCCGGCGTCGTCGAGCCGCACCCCCTCGGAGTACTTCCGGAGCGCCTCCATCGAGGCGGTGGTCACCTGCTCCAGCGACTCGGTGTTCTGCAGCGACTTGAGCGATTCGCCGACCCGCTCGCGGAGCCGCTTGGAGAGCTTGTCGAGCGCGGCGATGATCTCGGTCTCGTCCTTTGCCGTCTCCCGGAGCGAGATCAGGTCGCGCCCGTCGGCGGCGGCCACGATCCGCGCGGTCAGCACGAATCCGGCGCCCACGGGGCTGATCTCCCCCGCGATCACCGCCTTGGCGTTCTCCCGCTGTGCCAGCTCGCGGGCGAGGTCCACGTCGAGCCCGGCGGCGCCGTCGCGCTGCATCCGCCGGAGTCCCTCCGCCACCGCCGCGGCGTCGAGCAGGCGGATCACCGGGCTCTGCGCCAGGTCCACCCGGAGCGCGTCGGTCACCGAGGCGCCGAGGGTCGAGTCGCCGGTCCGGTTGGCGAAGTCGGCCAGCACCATCCGGTCCCGGGCATCGAGGGCGCCGGTGGCCATCAGCGTGCCCATCCCGCCCAGGCCGAAGTTCCGCGCCAGCGCATAGCCCCCGGTGGCCAGGGCCAGCGCACCGAAGGCGAGCCCGCCACCCAGCCACGCGCGCCGCCAGGTGAAGAGGGCGGGGAGGCCGGTGGGCGTCGGCACGTGGAGCCCGGTGGTGTAGGCCACCTGCCGCTTCCGCTCGTGCAGGCCGGTCAGCACCATCACCGGCAGGCCGATCGCCAGGAGCGCCACCGCGGCCGGCAGCGTCCAGGGCGGCAGCCCGATCCCCTTCGCCAGGACGGCCACGACGGCCAGGACGGCCACGGCGGCCAGGACGAAGTACGCCGCCACCCGGAGCGGATGCGCCGCCACCCCGTCGCTCCGTCGTTCCGTCGTTCCGTCGGGGCGGAGCGGGGTGGTGGGGTACGGCGCCGTCCCCACCGGCGTGCTCGCGATCGGCGTCATCCCGCCCGGTGTCGCCACCAGGTCGAGCTGGTGCAGCAGCTCTTCCACCGACTGGAACCGGTCGGCCGGCTTCTTGGCCAGGCAGCGCATCACCAGCGCGGCGAGCGCGGGCGGCACCATCTCCCGGTACTGCCCCACCGGGTCGGGCTGACGGGTGATGTGGGCGGCGATGAGCTGCTGCGGCGTGCCGCCCTCGAACGGCGGCCGGCCGCAGAGCATCTCGTACGCCACGCAGCCCAGGGCGTAGATGTCGGTCCGGTGGTCCACGTTGGGATCCGCCACCGCCTGCTCCGGGCTCATGTACGCCGGGGTGCCCAGGGCCACGCCGATCGAGGTGAGGGCGCCCGACCCACCACTCTCTGCCACCGCCTTCGCCACGCCGAAGTCCGCCACCAGGGCGTGCCGCGCCCGGAGCAGGATGTTGTCCGGCTTGATGTCGCGGTGCACCACGCCCATCCGGTGCGCCTCGGCCAGGGCGTCGGCCACCTCGTGGAGGATGCGCACCGCCTCCGGCACCGGCAGCTCGTGCTCCCGGTCGAGCCGGGCCCGGAGCGATTCCCCCTCGATGTACGGCATCACGTAGTAGAGGAGGTCGCCCTCGCCGCCGGTGGTGAGGAACGGCACCACGTGCGGGTGGGAGAGCCGCGCCGCGAGCCGG
>JAICEH010000207.1 GCA_025924275.1 Gemmatimonadales bacterium
CCACGGCCCCCGCCACCGCCACCTCCGGCGAGGCCTGGATCGCCGCCTGGTACCGCGCGGCGAACTCCCCGCCCCCTTCGCACCGGAGGAGCGACGCGGCCTGGCCGAGGACTTCCGTGGCGCCCGCCGGCCCCTCCGCGGTGTCCAGCCGCACGATGAGCCCCGACAGCATCCCGAGCCAGGCGAGACCCGGGTCGTGGGCCGCGAGCTGCAGGAAGGCGGCATTGGTGAGCGTGCCGTGCTCCCGCTCGTGGGCGATTCGCGCGTCGGCGAGCAGGGCCCGGTGGAGCCCCAGCAGGGCGGCCCGCGCCTCGGCGGGGCCGGGGGCGGTGCCGCGTGCGGGGGCGGTGGTGGCGATGGGCTGCCGGATCGTGGTCACGGGAAACCTCCAGTCGTCCTGACCTGGAGGTATAACGCCGGCGGGTTCCCGCACGGGCGGAGGGGTCGTCCGGGACGCCCGGTGGGGGCGGCGCGGGAGGCCGGCTCAAGGGGCAGGACCGGTGCCGCGCCACCGGACCCGTGGGCCGCACGGGTGGGCGCCCGGAGGGACCCTGCCACTATGGGAACCGCGGCCGGCGCGCGCAACTTGTCACGATTGACAGGGTCGGATTCCTTGACACCGAACAGACCCCAACCCTGTCACGATTGATAGGTTGCCCCCGCGGCTTCGTGTCGCCATCGTTGCGGGCCGGCACGCGCGGAGCGGCCGGCGGACACCCGCCTGGAGGCCACGATGACGAAGCCCGGGAACCAGGACCATCGCATCACCCTCGCCGAGGGCGTCGCACTCACCCGGCGGCACCGGAAGGCGGCCGCCGCGGGCGAGGTCCGGTCGGTGGGATTCGGCCGGCAGGCGTTCGACGCCATCCTCGCGCAGCCGGGGTGCACCGGCATCCGGATCTACCTCGGGCGCGGGGACGACGGCACCCCCGCGATGGTCCTGGTCGGGATGGACGCCGAGGGGGAGGACCTGGCCGATGGCGAGGTGATGGACCGCGGCTGGCCCTGCCCGCCGGTGTGCCCGAGCTCGAGCCCGCTCGCGGAGTGACGTCCGGGTGAGCGACATCACCCTGGTCAACTGGTTCGCCGTGCTCGCCCAGGCGCTCCCCGCCCTGGCCTGGGCGGTGCGGCGCTCGCGTTCCCGGGCACACGGGTACATCGTGGTGGCGTCGCTGCTCTCGCTGGCGAGCGATGCCGTGGCCCGGGCGGTGGCACTCCGCGGGGAGCACAATCTCTGGGTCTGGAACGTCTTCGGTCCCGCGTTCGCGGCCCTGATGCTGCTCGCCCTGGCGGAATGGCAGCGGACCGCGCTCGAGCGCCTGGCGCTCCGCATCGCGGCCCCGGTCACCGCGCTCGCCTGGCTCCTGCTCGTCGCCACGGTGGAGGATCCCCGGGGGTTCGGCCGCTTCACCGGGCCGATGCACGCGCTGGTGCTGCTGGCGGCGTCGGTGTGGACCTGGCTCCGGCGGGCGCCGCTGGCCCAGGGGCCGCTGCTCCGGGCCGACTGGTTCTGGGCCTGCGGCGGCCTGGCACTCTATGGCGCCAGCACCGCCGCCATCGAGCCGCTCGCGGCGCATCTCGTGGCCGACCGGCCGGACCTGGTCTTCCGCGCCTACTACCTGCGCGGGCTGGCGCACGGCACGGCCTACATCCTCCTCGCGTGGAGCATCCTCACCTGGACACCAGCGACGCGCTCTTCTCCTTCTTCATCGCCGCCGGCATCGGCCTGATCGTGCTGGTGGTGGCCCTCGGCGCCGCGCTCGTGATCTCCCAGCACCGGGTGCTGGGGCTCCACCGGGACTACGGCCGCCGGCTGCTCGCCACCCAGGACCAGGAGCGGGCCTGGGTGGCGCGCGAGGTGCACGACGACGTGGTCCAGCGGATCGCCGTCCTGCGCCACGAGGTGGAGGGGTACCGGGCGCTGGCCGGCGTGCTCACCCCGGAGCAGCAGCGGCGGCTCGAGGGCCTGGACGGCGAGATCGAGGATCTGGGGGTGGCCCTGCGGCAGCTCGCGCACCGGCTGCATCCCTCGACGGTCGACCACGGCGACCTCCGGGTGGCGCTGGCCCAGCTCGCGGAGGAGACCGGCCGGCTCCACGGGCTCTTCGTCCAGGTCGACGCCGAGCTGCCGCCGGACTTCCGGGCGCCGGAGCTCACCCTGGCCGCGTACCGGATCGGGCAGGAGGCGCTCCGGAACGTGGCACGCCACGCCGGGGTCACCGGGGCCAGGGTTTCGGCGGTGGTGCGGGACGGCCGGCTCGTCCTCACCGTCCGGGACGAGGGCCGCGGGTTCGACCTGCACGCGCCGGCCGGCGGTGCGGCCCGGCCGCCGGGGCTCGGCCTCCTCACGATGCGCGAGCGCGCCATCCAGGCCGGCGGGAGCACGGAGATCCGCTCGGCGCCGGGCGAGGGGACCAGCGTCCGGGTCACCCTGCCGCTCGGCGGCAGGACGTCGAGCGACCCCGGCTCCACGCCGACCGGCGCGGGGGCGGCGGCGTGACGCGGCGGGGGCGGGGGCGGGGGCGGGGGCGGCGCATCGTGTTCGCCGGGGCACCGTCGTGAAGCGGCGCATCCTGCTGGCCGAGGATCACGTCCTGGTGGGCGAAGGGCTCCGGGTGCTCTTGTCCGGGGAGTACGAGGTGACGGGCCCGGTGCGGGACGGGCGCGACGTGGTCGGGGCGGTCGAGCGGGAGCGGCCCGACGTGGTGATGCTCGACCTCTCGCTCCCGGGGCGGAGCGGGCTCGACCTGATCCAGGAGATCGTCCGGGCGCATCCCGGCGCGGCGGTGGTGGTGGTCACGATGCACGCGGAGCACCTGCTGGCGGAGCGGGCGTTCCAGCTGGGGGCGGCGGGGTTCGTGCCCAAGGACTCGAGTGCCAGCGAGCTCCGCTGGGCCATCGAGACGGTGCTCGCGGGGAACCGGTACCTGTCGCCCCGGGTCCGGAAGCCCGAGGTGCCCGGCGGGGGCGGGCCGGAGCGCGAGGCGCTGGCGCGGCTCACCCCGCGGCAGCTCGTCATCCTGCGGGCGATCGGCCGCGGGCTGGGCACCGAAGCCATCGCGGAGGAGCTGGGCCTGAGCGTGTACACGGTGTACTACCACCGGCGGAACCTCCGGCGGATCCTGGGGGTGGAATCGGAGGGCGGGCTCGAGTGGTACGGGTCGCGGGTGGTGGCGGGCGAGGGGCTCGATGGAGCCGGCGCTCCCCCTCCCCCGCCCCTCGACCAGTGACTGGCGACCCCCGACTCGTGACTCGCGCCTCGTGACTCGTGCCTCGCGCCTCCCCTCCCCCTCCGCGCACGGAAACGGTACGGTCGCGTCACTCTCGGGGGAGTATCGTACGGGTGTGAAGCCCAGCACGCCGCCTGTCGCGCCGCCGGCGCTTGCCGCACCAGCCGCCGGGCCTGCTGCAGCAGCCGCACGTGCCACAGCCGCCGCTGCCGCCGGCCCTGTGCAGTCCAAGACGCGCATCCTGCAGCTCCTGCGCGCCAAGCTGCGCCTGGGCCATTACAGCCTGCGGACCGAGCAGGCCTATCGCGGCTGGGTCATCCGGTTCGTCCGCTTCCACGGGCTTCGGCATCCGGCCACGATGGGGGAGGCCGAGGTGCTGGCGTTCCTCGAGGACCTGGTCGAGCGGGGGAAGGTCGCGGCGGCCACCCAGCAGCAGGCGGTGGCGGCGCTGCTCTTCCTGTACCGGGAGGTCCTGGGACGGCCGCTGCGGATTGACGGCCGGATCCCGCGGGGGCGTTCGCCCGGGCGGATCCCGGAGGTCCTGAACCGGGAGGAGATCGTCCGGGTGCTCGGGCGGCTGGACGGCGTCCACCGGTTGGTGGGGCTCGTGCTCTATGGCAGTGGGCTGCGGCTGGCGGAGTGTCTGGCGCTCCGGGTCAAGGACGTGGACCTGGGGCGGCGGGAGA
>JAICEH010000208.1 GCA_025924275.1 Gemmatimonadales bacterium
CCGTTCTGGCAGAGGAAGATGGTGCACTCCCCGGAGCAGATCCCGCCGAAGTCGGGCGGTTCCCCCCAGTCCCAGCTCTTCTCCCACCCCCACTTGGCGAACCAGGCGAAGCTCTCCTGGATGTTCGAGACGTTGAGGATGGGGGTGAGTCCCTTGGCGATCATCGCGGATCCCGGCTCGGGTTCGAGGTTCCGCGAGTGCCCCGATCCAACGACGTCCCAGAATGAACCGGCCGATACGCGGCCGATCGAGGGGACGTCGGGAGAGCGGGGCCGCTCGCGCAGATCGAACGTACCGATGGCTCGGGACGCCCACCAGTTCGAGGAGAAGGAGCCGATGATGCGGGAAGCGATGCTGCTGGACCGGGGAGGGGCGACCGAGGAGTCGCCGGCGGCGGTGCGGGCGCGGACGGTGTGGACCGCCGGCGATTTCGACCGGATCGCCCAGGGGTTCGCGCTCGATGCGGCGCGGTTCGTGGCCCGCCTCGACCTGGAGGCGGGAGAACGGGTGCTCGACGTGGCCTGCGGGACCGGCAACCTGACGCTGCCCGCCGCGCGCGTGGGAGCCTCGGTCACCGGACTCGACATCGCTCCCAACCTGCTCGAAGTCGCGGCGCGGCGGGCGGTGGCGGAGGGCCTCGCCATCCGGCTGGACGAGGGCGACGCGGCCCAGCTCCCCTATCCCGACGCCGCGTTCGACACCGTGGTCACGATGTTCGGGGCGATGTTCGCCGCCGACCCGGGCGCCGTGGCGGGCGAGCTCCTCCGGGTGACCCGGCCGGGCGGGCGCATCGCGATGGCCAACTGGGTGCCGGACGGGTTCATCGGGCGGATGCTCCGGATGCACGTCGAGATGGTGCCCCCGCCGGCCGGCACGCCGAGCGTCCTGCTCTGGGGGGATCCGGAGGTGGTGAAGGCGCGACTCGGGGCGGGAGCCCGCCGGGTGACGACCGCACGGCGCACGCTGGTCTTCGAGTATCCCCACCGGCCTGCCGGCGTGGCCGAGCTGTTCCGGGGCTACTACGGCCCGACGGTGCGCGTCTTCGAGGCGATCGGCCCGGACGCCCGGGCCGACCTGGGCGAGCGGCTCGCCGCCCTCTGGACCGAAGCCGCCGACTACGCCGGCGGGGTGACCCGGGTACCGGCCGAGTACCTCGAGGTGGTCGTCGAGCGGGCGGACTGAGGCGCGCGAGGGCCGCTCAGGCTCTCTCGTCGGCGGTGGGCCCGTAGATGGGTGGCAGCGGGACGTCATTGAGCCGGAGGTACACGCTCAGCTGGCCCCGGTGGTGGATCAGATGGTTGAGGTGGACGCGGACCACCAACCCCTTCGGTGCGGTCCACAGCACCCGGGGGCCGTGCACCAGCGACCAGGGCCGGGCGAGCTCGGCCTCGGACGCTTCCGCGAGGGCTTCCCGCGCCGCGTCGACGTTCCGGTCGAACTCGGCGAGGAGGGCGTCGGTGCGCTCGAGACCGTACCCGGGCGCGGTCGCGAGGTCGAGCGCAGGCTCGCGGAGCGTGCTGGCGATCCAGCCAGGCATCCAGGCCACCAGCTGCGCGAGGTGGCCAAGGGGGAACGACCTGGGATGGGGCTTCCACGCCCCGCGCTCGCCCGGCACCCGCGCGAGGAGCCGGCGGGTCGTGACCATCTCGTCGTCGAACTCGGGGAGGGGCGTCCGGGCGGCGGTCATCTGCTCGAGGTCGACGGCGGATCAGGCGGCGGAGATCCGCCCGGCGAGGCCGCGGAGGAGGAGAATCCCCCAGTTGCGGGACAGGACGGCGGCGATCCGCTGCTGGATCACGCGCACGATGCCCTCCGGATGACGGTGCCGGCACCCTGGCCGGCTGCAGCTGTCCGGCCACAAGGTGAGGCGGGAGCGAGCCCTCCGCCAGAGGGCGGCGACGGCGGTAGATTCGGGGGAGCGCCCGAGGCCGAGGAGGACACCATGGACCTGGCCGGCATCCACCACCTGACCGCGATCTCCGCGAGCATCCGCGAGAACCTGCGCTTCTACACGCAGACCCTCGGGATGCGGCTGGTCAAGCGCACCGTCAACCAGGACGACGTGAGCGCCTACCACCTGTTCTATGCCGACGGGCTCGGCAGCCCGGGCACCGACCTCACCTTCTTCGACTGGCCGGTTCCGCGCGAGGTGCGGGGCACCCGCTCCATCGCCCGGACGCACCTGCGCGTCGCGGGGCCCGGGGCGCTGGCGTACTGGGAGAACCGACTGCGCGAGGCGGGCGTCCCGGCCGCCCCGCTCGCCGAACGCGACCGCCGCCTCACGCTGGACTTCGAGGACCCGGAGGGGCAGCGGCTCTCGCTGGTGGATGACGGGGGCGCCGGGACATCCCGTCCCTGGGAGCGGAGCCCGGTCCCTGCGGCGCACCAGGTGCGCGGGCTCGGCCCGATCGTCCTCAGCGTGCCCCGCCTGGAACCCACCGACGCGCTGCTCCGGCAGGCGCTGGGGATGCGGCCGGTGCGGGAGTATCCCGGGCCGGCAGGCCCGGCCCACACGGTGCACGTGTACGAGATGGGGGCCGGCGGTGCCGGCGCCGAGCTGCACGTCGCGGTGCAGCCCGACCTCCCCCCGGCGCGCCAGGGAGCGGGCGGGGTGCACCACGTGGCGTTCCGGACGCCGACGTTCGAGGAATACGACGCGTGGGGGGAGCGGCTCAACTCCCTCGGGATCCCGAACAGCGGCCCGGTGGATCGCTACTGGTTCCGCAGCCTCTACTTCCGCGAGCCGAACGGCATCCTGTTCGAGATCGCGAGCGACGGGCCCGGGTTCGCGGTGGACGAGGATCCGGCCACGCTGGGCGAGCGGGTGGTGCTCGCGCCGTTCCTCGAGCCGCGGCGCGCGGCCATCGTGGCGGGACTCAAGCCGCTGGAGTGAGCCGGCCTCCCCGCTGCCGCTTCACCCCTGCCCGAGATTCTCCTGCTCGAAGCGGGGCCCGAGGTGGATGTCGATCAGCACCAGCAGCTGGTTGCCGGTGTTGGTGAAGTGGTGGGCCTCCCCGGCCTTCACCACGAGGATGTCGCCGGGCCCCGCCTCCCGCTCCGCACCATCGACGGTCCAGGTGCCGCGGCCCTCCAGCACGAAGGCCACCGTGTCGTAGGGATGCCGGTGCGGCACGGCCCCGCGGCCGGGGGGTGCATCGACCAGGAACGCCGAAACGGCGACGTCGCCCTGGTCGGCCCCGATGAACTGGCGGGAGATGCCGACGAAGGGAAGATCCAGCTTGCGAGTCCGGTGCATCAGGGCCGCTTCCGTTCCGATTCGTCCACCCACCGCTCCACCGCCTGCCGGAGCATCGGCAGGCTGACCGCACCGTCCCGGAGGACGACGTCGTGGAAGGCGCGGACGTCGAACCCGGACCCCAGGCGACGCTCGGCCTCCCGCCGGAGGCGCTGGATCTCCAGGCTCCCGATCAGGTACGCGGTGGCCTGGCCGGGCACCGCGAGGTAGCGGTCCACCTCCGACTCGACGGCGGCACGCGACTCGGCGGTGTGGTCCAGCATGTACTGGATGGCCCGGTCCCGGGTCCATCCGAGCACGTGCATCCCGGGGTCCACCACGAGGCGGGCGGCGCGGAGCGCCTGGTTGGAGAACATCCCGAGGCGGTCGAGGTCGGAGGAGTAGAGCCCCATCTCGTCGGCAAGCAGCTCCGAGTAGAGTCCCCAGCCTTCGGCGGTCGCGGGGATGTACATGTACCGGAGGAGGGGGTGTACCCCCTTCCCGAAGAGCGCCACCGACATCTGCAGGTGATGGCCGGGCCAGGCTTCGTGGAAGGCCGTGGCCTCCATGCCGGCCCGGCTGATCGTCTCCGGCCGGTAGGTGCCGAGCTCGTAGGTGCCGGGCCGGGTCCCGTCCTGCGAGCCCGCCGAGTAGAAGGCGCCGCC